>JAUQVX010000002.1:192125-354193 GCA_039794565.1 Gloeomargarita sp. SRBZ-1_bins_9
AGCTAGGGGGGAAAATCCATGAAATTGCCCTATTGGCGCTTGCTATTGCCCTTACTGGTTCAAGTGGCTATCCCTTTGTCTTTGGTCGCTCCCTACTACGCGGTTATCACCAGTGGTCGGACGGTTTATTTGCGGGCTATACCTGTTGATCCCTACGACCCGTTGCGGGGTTATTCCCAGATTCTGGGCTATGAATTTGGGCAACGCCGTTACCTGGAATCTCTCCCTGGCGGAAAGAATCTTACAGCCGGTGAAACAGTTTACGTTGTTTTTAGCGCTCCTGTACAGCAAGAACGATCCTTGCCCTGGCAACCGGTACGGGTAAGTGCCACTTTGCCCCAGGATTTAGCTCCCCAGGAAGTTGTACTCAAGGGCCGTCTCAAAAACGGCAGGATTGACTATGGAATTGAGGAAATATACATCCCCGAAAACCAAAGGGACCGCATGAATGCCCAGATTGCTGAGGCCAGCCAAAGAGAGCAACTGCTGGTGGAGGTCAAGGTGGATGCAGGCGGTCGTGCTCTGGTGCGCGCGATCTGGCTCCAGGGTCAAAGGTATCAATTTTAGAGGGATTAGCAGTAGGGCTTCCCGGTGGCGCAGGGTGTTCATGGCCATTGCCCAGGTAAACACAAAAAGTTGATGGACACGGGGAAAGACGGTCTTGGTCGAGGTCCTCAATGACCCGGCGAAAGATGGTGAGCGACCAGGGGCAGGCGCCCTCCAATTTCTAAGGAGCGCACCCCGACGGTGGGTAAATCCTGGGGTGGCACCGGCGGACTGGCCTTGTACGTGCCCCTGGGGATCACGTTGGGTTCGGTTGCCGGATGGAAGATTCGAATGGCAGCGGCCTGGTCAATGGGCACAAGTCTGCCTTGGCTTTGGACGGCTATCCGCCCTGTCCCGACCGTTCCCCTGACCTACCATAGAAATAGGGCAGTACAGGGCAAAAAGCATATGTTCTACTGGGACCCGTTGTATTTTCTCTTGGCGTTGCCAGCGCTGGTACTGGGATTGTGGGCGCAAATGCGGGTGCAGTCGGCCTTTCAACGCTACTCCCAGGTGGCCACTCGCTTGACCGGTGCCCAGGCGGCGCGTTTGTTGCTGGACCGCTACGGACTGAAAGAGGTGCGGGTGGAACGGGCGCAAGGGTTTCTCACGGACCACTACAATCCCCTGACCCGGGAGTTGTGCCTGAGTCCGGCGGTGTATGACGCGCCCACGGTGGCAGCGGTTGGGGTGGCGGCCCACGAAGCGGGTCATGCCTTGCAACACGCCGAGGGCTATGCCCCCTTGCAATTTCGGTCGGCGATTGTGCCGGTGGTGGCCTTTGGCAGTTGGTTGGGGCCGATTCTGTTTATGGTGGGGTTTTTCTTTAGCGCCCTGCGGATACTGGCCTGGATCGGGGTGCTGGTCTTTGCCGCCTCGGCGGTGTTTGCCCTGGTGACCCTGCCGGTGGAGTTTGACGCCAGCCAGCGCGCTAAGAAGTTGTTGGTGGCCGAAGGGATTTTGGCGCCCCAGGAAATGGTGGGGGTGAATGCTGTTCTGGATGCAGCAGCTTTGACTTACGTGGCGGCGGCGATTCAAGCGATTGCTAACCTGCTGTACTACGTGCTGTTACTGCTGGGCAGCGACCGGCGACGCTAAAAGCCAGAGCAGCACCTGGGCAATGCCAGCCGCGCCCTCACCCCTGGCCACCCGCTCACTACCGTTTTCCCGGCAACGCTGGTGATAGGTTTCGTCGTCGAGAATCCGATCCACCCATTGGGCAGCTTGCTGGAGTTCCCGGTTACCCGCCGGCCCCCGCCCCACCGTCTGCACCGAGCACCCCAGCAGGCGCATTTGGGCTTCGGCAAAGCGATAGGTGAATTGGGGACCGCGCCCCGGAATCTGAATGACAGGTTTGCCCAGCCCTACAGCCTGCTCAATGGCGGTGCCGGCCATGCCCACAACCACCCGACTGGCGCTGACAATGTCGGCAAACCGCGACTGGCTGTAGTAAACCGTGCCCCTATCGCTTCGGAGTTGACCGTCCTGGTGTCCCCAGCCTGCCTGGTGGGCCAGTTCATCAAGGAGTGGCTTTGTGAATCCGGGTACTAGGGCTGCCCAGATGTGGACCTGGGGGCGCAGAGCAAACAGGCTATAACAAAAGCGCAGGAGCAACCGGAGGTTTTCGGCGGCCTCCGGGAAACGACTCCCCGGTAGGAGGGCAACGACGGGGTGGGGGTTCAGGGGTTGGCCACTGGGTTCCAGCCCGTCCAGGATGGGATAGCCAGCAAACCGGGCCTTGCTCATACCCCGCTGCTGGAGATGCTGGGCGGTGAGGGCATCGCGGGTGAACACCTGAAGACACCGGGGCGACTGCAATCCCCACCAGGTCAGGGCCGGGAGCTTCAACACGCCTTCGTAGTAACTGGAGGTGGAAACGATAAACGCCGCGTAGGGCCGCCCCGATAACCGCGCCAAGGTCAAGGGCACCCCATCTCCCACCGCCATGATGAGATCACAACTAGGAGCCACCCGCCGCACCGTTTGCCACTGTTGCCAGGTCAAGTGGGGCAATCCCGCCAGGACATCCCGCACCAGCAGCCAAGGATTCATGTACACCATACCCCCCGACGGCAGCGCCCGGGTCGGTCCAATGATGGGAATATCCAGCCGCCGGTAAGCCTGTCCCGTTCCCACCAAGGGCAGTGCCCACACCTCCACGCCCCCCAACCGACGACAGGCCGCCGCAATCAAGCTGGCGTTCAGGTCTTCCCCGTGTCCATTGCTGAGAAACAACAACCGCCCCATTTACTCCCAACCCGCCCAATCCGTCTGCATCCAGGTTTGCAGAATTTGCCACCAGGTCAGCACCTGCACCCGCCGGGTCTCAAAGGTGGCTGCAATCCACAGAAACAGGACTCCTGTTGCCAGCCCCAGCGCCCAGAGAAAAAAGCTGTAGGTCGTCACCAGAACCACCACCTGCACCAGCATTTGCCCCAGAAAAATCAACGTTCCCACCCACCAGTAGGCCCGCACCCGCCGCCCCAGCCCCCATCCCACCAGCCCTAACCCCAGGGCCATCACCAACAAGCCCGGCCCCCAGGCCCCCTGAGTTTCCCAAATGGCCGTTGCCCCTACTAATCCCGTCGCCCAACAGCGCAACCAATGCCGTTGCTGGCGGGTGTGGGTTTGCTGCCAGTAGTGGTCCACCTGCGCTATATACAGCAGCGACAGCCCCCCGATCAACCCATAGGCCAGAAACGACGACCAATTTTGCTCCCGCAGAAATTTCCACAGCCCCCAGTCCAGCAGTAATAAACTGACATAGCTCCAGCGCAGGTTATCCCGGGCTGCCCAGGCGTAAAACGCGGCGGTGACCAAAAGATTGGGCCATGTTACCCAGGCGCCACCCGCCACCCCGGCCAGCAGGAGTATCGTTCCCCCCGGCACCGTTAACCCCACCGCTCGCCAGGGGGCGTTTTCCGGCCATCCCCAGCGGTCCCAGGGCGCCCAGACCAGAAACCAACCCAGTCCACTGCCGATGACTCCAGCCCAAGCCGCCAACGTCGTCTCCGGCAAGACCACCATGAGCACATCCCCGACCGCCGCCAACCAGGTCGCCATCCCAGCCCACACCCAAACTCCCTGGCGCCGCCCATACCCCAGGGCGTAGCCGCTGCACAGGAGCAGGACCACCCCATGGCCCAGCACCCCGTTCCGACTAGTGGCAAAGCCGAAGCGCAGGGTCGCCAGCAACACCGCCAGACCCCAGTGACCATGCCCCAAGCCGCGAGCTACGGGGGAAGGAATGATATGCTGCCCCCAGCGCCCTAAACCGACATAAACAAAACTCAACAGCACCGCCAACCCCGCCAGGGTCGTCCAGCCATCCCCCGTCGGCAGCCGTTGTTGTTGGAGCTGATAGATCAGGAATTGGTACAAGCCCAGGGAAATAGCTCCCCAGCCGCCATAGGCCAACCAGGTTTCTAGGGACCGCCAGCGCTGCACCGTCAACACCACCAGGCCAAAGCCCACCGCCGTCCAGCCCGTCATCTCCATCAGCGGCACCCCCAGCCCGACTATCAGCCCCAGCGTGGCGTAGAACAGGGGAATAGCCATCACCCAACGCACCTGCAAATACCGCCGGAGCAACGCCAGCGCCCCCAGCCCCAACACCGTATTGCCCAACGCCAATACTAGCCAGCGGTCCTCTCCCGTCAGGACAGCCCCGGCGCCCAGAGCCACCTCCAGCCCAAAAACCAGTAGCCAACCCAACCAGCCCTGCACCCCTTGCCCCAACCGGTAGACCAGCCCCAGAAGCACCACCCCCAGGCTTGCCAAGATGTGCTTGACCGTTATTTCTGCCGGCAAAACACTCACTGTATAGGCTGGAGCAACCCGATAGGCCGCCATCAACACCAACCCCCCACTGATCCCCACCGCCCAATCATGGGCTATCCAGGCATAGAGGGGGCTGCGCCGGGCCAAGTAGTGGTAAGTCGCCCACACCAGGAGTAAAAAAGCCGTTTCCAGAACCGTCGTAGTGACACCTAGTCCATCCGGCATGAACCGCAGCCAGAGCCACCCCCCCAGGGACAGGGCCACCCACCCCGTTAATCCATTGGGCCAGCGCCCCGTGCCTACTGCCCCTACGACCACCGCTCCCCCCAGCGCCAACGTCCGCCAGGCCTCCGGTATCAACAACACCACCAACGCCGCCTTGACCGTCGCCAGCCCCACCCACCAGCGCGGTAACGGACACAGGGGTTGCCAGGCCAAAAGACTCAACGCCAAGGGGGGCAACAACCCACTCAAGGACCAGGCATTCTCCCCAGCGACCAGCCACTGCCCATAACCTAAGACGGCCAGCACCAGGCCCACCGGCCAGCCAGTCATCCGCCAGGGATGCGCCGTACAGCACCAACACCATTCCCCCGCCGCCGCCGTGAAGAGAAGCAGCGCCCAGATTTCTCTCGGCAGGTCGGGAGCGATGCGGTCAACGGCAAACAGCAGCGTACTCCAGACCAGCCCTTGCTCTAGGTAAACCCAACCCAGAGATATTCGTGATTGCCCCCGTCCCCACAGCCACCCATACAGCGCGCACCCCCCCCCCCCCCACCCCCCCCCCCCCCGACCCCCCCGGCCACCCACACAGCAGCCCCGCGCCCAGCCCCGAGAAAACCCACAACCCCCCATACAGCGCGCACCCCCCCCAGACCAACCCCCACCAGGTGGGATTGGCCAGGCTACCTAGGCATAAGCCCGTCCCCAGCGCCAGAGCAAACCAGCGACCATCCCGGGCTAAATCCCCATCCCCCCGGCGCTCCCACCAGCGGCTCACGGCTAAGGTCACCCCCACCGCCGGCAACCACAGCACATTCAGCAACACCGTCGGCATCCCCAGGGACCCCCCCACCCGTTGGGCCAGAGTCAGCAGGGCCTCACGCCCGGTTGCCGGTATCCCCGTCCACAGCAGCCACCAGGCTTGCAGTTGCAACAATCCCAATCCCCAAACCCCCAGCCGTTTCCGGGTTTGTCGTACCCAGCGATAGACTAATCCCCCCAGCACCAGCACCATACCGGCTGCCGACCAGGCCCAGGTCCAGCCCGCACTCGCCCATAGCCAACCAGCCACCACCAACGGCCATCCCACCCAAGCCGGCCCCAGCAGCACCAGCAACCCGCCACTTACCCCCACCGCCAGGGCCAACTCCCGGGCCGACCAGCCCAGCGTCCAGACCGCCCGCACCAGCAGGAAGCCCACCCCCCCCGCCACCGCCAGTTGGGGCCATTGCCAACGCCGTTGCCCCAGGAGCACCCCCGTCGCCAAGGCCCCACCCAAATACACCGCCCCGTAAATCAGCACCGGTTGTTGCCAGCCCAGGTGCAGCCAGGCCAAGGCCACCCCCGCCAGTCCATCACGCCCCAGGAGCCACAGCCCCACCCCACTCAACGTCACCCCGGCGCCGCTGACCAGCAACCAGGATTCCTGCTCCACCCCTAGCGCCGCCATCGCCCAGAAATTCAGGGGAATCAGCAGCACCGTCAATCCTTGGAGTAATCCCGCCGTCAGGGGCACCCGCTGGCTTTGCCGCAACCAACCCGCCAGCCCACCAAACGCCAGGGTATAGAGCCACAACAGTCCGTATTGCCCAACCCGACCCAGGGCATCCCAGGCGCTAAGGGCCAGTACCGCTGACGACACCACCACCAAAAACACCCCAACCAACCCCAGCCAGAGAATGCTCAACTCCGCCTGCAAGGATTGCACCAACACAGGTGGTTGGGTTGTCCCTGTTTCCGGTTCAGCCGGTATAGGCACCACACCCCGCTGCTGATTGGCTCTTGTTGTCAAGTAGGGAATCAGCAACCCATCCACCAACTGCCCAACGCCACACAAACCAAACGTGAACAACCACAGCCATCCCCAGACCCCTTGGCCCAGATACAGCCGGTGCAGGCCACATAAACCCACCCAACCCAGCGTCCACCACAGATAGGCCGTCCCTACCGACAGCGGTCGAGCACCCAGCGGGGATAGCACCGGCGCCGTTTTTTTGAGGGGTTGGCTGAGATACTCCTGGCAAAACAGGGCGACTGGTTGAGGGGACAACAACCCCAGTTCCACCCACCGGTCCAAGCCCGCCAGCAACGGTTCCGTTAGCCGGGAAAGCACCACCTTACCTTGAATGGGTGCAATGATTAAACCTAACTGTGCCCAGGTCTGTATCCCTTGGATCAACTGGGGAATCTGAGCGGCAGTGGTGATATTCAGCGTGAAATCCGTCGTTCCCGTTTTTTGTTGAGTAATCGTCAGGGTCAAGGTCGCCCCATCCCACAGTCCCCGCGCCTGCCAGTCCTGCAATCCCGCCACCAGAGCTGTTGCCGATGGACTAGAAAAACGCAACACATACCCTCGGGCTGAGGCCATGTCGCAGGGGGGAAACTGTTCTTACATATACCACATCGCTTCAGGTGAGGGGTTGATGCCGCTTCCAGGTCAATGGCTACCAATGTGGACCAGGTTCCTGTCCAGGTTAAGATGGATAGCCAGATGGCGTAAGGAATCTTTAGGCTTATGGAGTGGTTTAACCGCTGGGTAATGCCCCTGTTGCTGATTCTGGCCTTTGGCATGGCCCTGGTAGCCGTAACCGCCCGGTCATTTTTGCCGGGAGATATGGCTGCGCCAGCGCCCACAGGTACCATGCCTTTCTATGTTCAGCCTAGATTGACCACTTAAGCCTATCCAGCCGGCCGAATGACCTCAAATCTGACCCGCCCCTGCTGTACTGCTTGAGCAATTTTCTGCTGATGTTCTGAGAGGTCAGCACGACCGGTTTTAATGTCAACGAAAATGATTTCTAAATTTGCCCCATCATCCTGTCCATCCTTGACTGCTGTGTAGCCGTTGAACACAATATAGTCCACCGGGTTACCCAGGAAACGAGCATCGGATGGCAGGTAGGGAAAACCGGGCAGAAACGGGGCAAATTGTTCGGCAAGATGGCCCTTAATTACGGAACGGCTAGTGGCTAGGCTTTTAGTTTTTGCCTGCTTTATTTTTTCTTGATACTCCCGTTGCATGGAACGAATTTGGTCTTCATAACTTTTGATGTCGTTTTTATGCTGCTGTTCCAGAGACTGAATTCTCCGCTCATAACTGTTAATAATGTTTTGTATCTCCTTCTTTCGCAATAGCAGATAGGTTGTCCCTGCACCAACAATAATCCCCGCTAGGAAGCCCAAGAAGAATGATATCATGGCCTACCCCTTCACCACCTTAACTTGCCCACGGTCCTAGCCCGAACCTAGCAGATCAACATAAACCGCTCCCCCAGATGATGATTATGGTAGGGTGAAGGGAGTCTTCCAGTCAAGAAAAAGGCAGTGCCATGCAAGCAATGATTCATAAGTACTGATAGATTTCTCCTCACCAAGCGACCAATTTATTTAAGCGTATTATGGAATCGCTCAATCTAGCCCTCGTTTCGTTCCCCTGCCCAGGGACAATCTGGGTGCACAACTATGCTGTCTTCGGGAAAAACAAAATAGGGGCAGCTCAACTGACTACCCCCTCTGGCTAAACCGATACTTAACCTAGCTCAGCGCACTCGGACCATGGTCGTAATCAATCCGAAACGTGGGCTGTACCTTCCCTTGAATGTGGCCGAAGTAACCAGGCAGTTGATGTACCCCGGCTTCCGCCGCCGTCCGACCCAGCAGGCTTTGTTGCCGATTGCGAATCTGGGCCGTGCGCTGCACCATCAGTAACCGTGCCCGTTGTTGCGTATCCATGGTTCCTGTCCCTCCTTCTGACGTCGTCGGTGTGGTCGCCGCTCACCCAGACCCTCTGGGTAAACTCCTTGGCTTTCTGTATCTAATGATACAGAAATTTTCGGGGATTTGTCCATGAGTCTGGTCAAAAAACGTTACAAAGGGTGAGGGGGCCGGATTTCCCCACTCCAGGTGGCTACTGGCAGGGGTTAAGGTGAAAGAAGAGGGTGTTGACAAGGGTTCTAGGGTATGAGCTTTTTTGATTCGGAGATTGTGCAAGCGGAAGCCCGGCAAATTTTCCAGGACTATCAGAACCTCTTGCAACTGGGCAGTAACTACGGCAAGTTCGACCGGGAAGGGAAACGTTTGTATATCGAGCAGATGGAGGGGCTGCTGGAGCGCTACCGCATTTTTATGAAGCGGGTGGAGTTGTCGGACGACTTTATGGCCAAGCTAACCTACAAGCAGTTAGAGACGTTTTTGGAACGCTTTGGCCTGACCCCCCAGCAGATGTTTGACCAGATGGAACAGGCCCTGGAGCGGATGAAGCGGGAAATTGAGCCGTAGGGTGGTCATTGGTGTCATGGGGCCCGGGGAAGCAGCCAGTCCCGAGGTGTGTGTGGTGGCTATGGCCCTGGGGGAAAAAATCGCCCGAGCCGGTTGGGTGTTGCTCACCGGTGGTCGGAATGTGGGGGTCATGCGGGCGGCTACCTTAGGGGCGCGGCAGGCTGGAGGACTCACCATTGGTATCCTGCCGGAGGCAACCGACACCGCTGCCATCCCTGAACTGGACCTTGTGATTCCCACTGGTCTGGGGCAGGCCCGCAATGTGGTCAATGTGTTAGCCAGTCATGTGGTGGTGGGCTGCGGCTGGGGGGCTGGTACTACATCCGAAATTGCCCTGGCCATCAAATACGGTAAACCTGTGGTCCTGCTAGAGATGCCCCTGGTGGCTCAAACCTTTTTCCAACACCTGTCGCCGGCGGTACGCATCGCCCAAACGCCTGATGAAGCGATTAGCCTTGTGGGTCAGCTTCTCACTATGGGCCACCAAGCAACCTAAGCTAGTACCCCTCGCTGCCGGCATGGTATCGCTACAGACGGCAAAGAATGACTTAGGCGCATACCCAAGGTATGGCTTCGCTCCTACTTTACCCAGCGGGTCTGCTATTGGTCGTGAAAGCCAAAGAAAATTTCCCGGCGCCGGGGGTATTGGTTGAGGTAGCGGCGGAACTTTTGCCAATCGAAACTGCGGGGGTCTATGCGCGTGCCGGAGGTGTCCACCGCTTTATGGGTGGTGATGCGTTCCCAGGGCACACAGGTTTTGGCAATGAGCCAGGCCAGCGACCGATACTGAGCGTCGGTGTAACCGCTGTGAACCGTGGGATTGGCTGGAGGTGGGGGTGTAGGCACAGGTTTGGATACCGGCGTTGCGGTTGTCTCCCCGGCGGGTTGCGGCGGGCGATAGTAACCATCCACCGGCGATTCCAGGGAAATGTGATAGGCAAAGTTGTTGACGGAAAACACGCCTTTGGGGTTGGTTTTGACCGCTTCCCCCCGAAAGGACGAAGGTGCCGCGCCAAATGCCCGCAGATGGGGAGGGACCAGATACACCACCGTTCCGTCGCGCCGGATGATTACGTGGTAGCTGACTTGCAGCTCATCCCGACCTGTATGGTCTTTTTGAAACAAACTAATTGCGGCATCGGCAGGGCCGGCAGTTTCATGCAGGACAATCAGCGGCGCATAGTCAATCGGTTGCCCCCACACATCCACCTGGTGCCGTAAGCCGTAGTTGCTGGGGTGGACAAAGACTGTTTCTTCCCGGGGTTGATACTTAGGCCAGGATTGGGCTGCGGATAAACCCTCGGGACACAAGCCAGGCCCTGCCGGTAAGGGAGACAACTGGCTAATCACAATTGTTTCCGCCGGTCGTCGCCACCATCCCCAGGCTTGCGTCGTGGCCAAGCAGACCATAACCAGAATTGCCCATAGCAGCCAACGCCACCACCGCCGCATCACGGTGCCACCTCACACGCCGTTTTATAACATTTTGTAGCGATTGAACTGGCTGTAACCCACTTCTCCTAAAATGACTGGGTGTTTGTCTGGGAGGGAGCTTATGTCTGCGCTGCTGGAGAACTGGGAAACCTTGGTACAGCTACTGGTCGTGGCGCTGGTAATTCTGGCCGGGCCGGCGGTGATTTTCCTACTGGTGGCGCGCAACGGCAACCTGTGAAAACCACATCTCCGGGGGCAATTCCGGCTGATCCGGGCGGGTAATGATTTCAAAAATGCCATTGCGGGCCGCCGGTTGAGACAGGGCCTCGACACAGACCTGGGCTACCCGTTGTCGGGGAATCCGCCCCTCGAATAACGTATCCGGCCCCTGAATCACCAACCCCCCTGGGACATTCTCATTCAATAATCCCCCCGGTCGCACAATCGTATAGGTCAAGCCGCTGTTTTGCAAATACAATTCCGCCTGCTTTTTCCAGTACAAAATAAACCAAAACAGGTTGAGGGGGTGGAAAAGCTGGGAAACACACAGGGACGACACCAGTACAAAATGCTGTACCCGGTGCAACTTGGCTACATCCACCAGGTTTTGCGTGCCGCAGCAGTCCACCGCCCAGGGTTCGGTGACCTTCCAGGACGGTCGTGCCCCTGTCGCACATAGCACCACATCACAGTTGGCCACCGCTGCCGGTAAGGTGGCTGGTTCGGTAACATTCAGGGTCACCAGTTCAACATCCTGGGGCAGGATTTGCCGCGCCCGCTCCCAATCCCGTACCCCTGCCCGCACGGTAACCCCCCGCCGAATCAGCTCCTGGACAATCCGCCGACCCGTCTGCCCCGTCGCTCCTGCAACTAAGGCTCGCATGGGAACCCCGCTCGGTACTTTCTCCAGTTTACAGCTCAGCCGCAGGGGGTGACTGGTCTCCCTACTCCGAAGGACCCACCGGCAGATATCCGCTGACTAGAGCAAGGATGCAATGCCTTTGCCAGCTCCGTTCAACTCAGGGTCAACGGTAACGAATACCCGCCTGCCGCATCCGTTCGATGGCCAATTGCATCCGTTGTTCCGGCACCGTGAGGGCAATGCGGAAAAAGCCTTCGCCGGCAGCGCCATAGCCATTCCCCGGCGGCACAATGATCCCGCACTTTTCCAACAACAAAGTGGCGAATTCGGTGGAGGTATAGCCCGCCGGCACCGGTGCCCACACATACAAGGTGGCTTTCGGGGCAGTAATGGGCCAGCCCAGGGACTGCAACCCCGCCACAATTAAATCCCGTCGCCGCTGGTAGACCTGCATCAGGGCCTGTAACTGCGCTTCCGTAGTCTGGAAAGCGGCCATAGCGGCCCGTTGGATGGCCTTGAACACCCCCGAATCCACATTGGTCTTCACCTGCCCCAGGGCCTTTACCCCCTCCGCCGCGCCGCAGACAAAGCCCACCCGCCAGCCGGTCATGTTGTAGGACTTGGAAAGGCTGTGAAACTCAATGGTGATTTCCTTCGCGCCCGGTACCTGCAGCGCGCTGGGGGGCTTGTAGCCATCGTAGGCCATTTCCGAATAGGCGTGGTCATGGCACAGCAGAATATCAAACTCCCGGCAGAAGGCCACCGCCTCCGCAAAAAAGTCCAGGTCGGCAATCGCCCCCGTAGGATTGTTGGGGTAATTCAGCCAGAGCAACTTGGCCCGCCGCGCCACCTCCGTGGGAATCGCCGTAAAATCCGGCAAAAACCCCCGTTCGGGCTTAAGAGGCATGGTGTAGGGTTCCCCACCGGCAAACAGCGTCGAGGTGCGATAGACCGGATAGGCCGGATCCGGAATTAACGCCACATCGCCAGGGTCCACAAAAGCCAAAAACGTGTTGTGGATCGCTTCTTTTGAGCCAATAGATGACACCACCTCCCGGTCCGGGTCCAGAGTTACCCCAAACCGCCGTTGCATCCAAGCCGCCGCCGCTTGCCGGTATTCCTTTGTGCCCTGGTAGGGGGGGTAATTGTGGGTGCTGGGGTCATCAATCGCCCGGTGCATCGCCTGGACCACATGGTCCGGGGTGGGCTGGTCCGGGTCCCCAATGCCCATATTGATCACATCCACCCCCTGGGCCACCAGAGCGTCCCGCTTGCGGTCAATTTCGGCAAACAAATAAGGGGGAATCTGCTGCAAACGACGGGCCGGTCGCATCACTGCCTCACGCAAACGTATGTTGTTCCATCATAAGGCATCAGCGCTTAGGCAAAAACCACACCGCCAGTCCAATCCCCCCCAGATACAAACCCGCCATGGCACCCGCCAGTAGGATTTGGGTCAGGGGGTCAGTTGAGGGCGTCAAAATGGCCGCCACCACCACTGCAATCAGCACCACATAGCGCCAGCCTGAGAGCATCTGCCGGGGGGACACCAGTCCTAGGGCGCTCAGGACAAACTGCACCACCGGAATTTGAAACGCCAGCCCCGTGCCCAACAGCAGGAGCAACACGAACTCGAAATAGCGCTCGATGGACCACAGGGGTTCAACGACCTCCGCCCCGTAGTTTAGGAAAAACCGCAGGGCCGCCGGAATCAACACCCCATAGGCAAAGGCCATCCCGGCCACAAACAGCACACTCGACCCCAGCACCACCGGCCCCAGCAACCGCCGCTCCCGCCGCGTCAACCCCGGCAGTACAAAGGCAATGATCTGGTACAGAATCAGGGGGCTACTGAGGATCAAGCCGCTGTAGGCCGCCACCTTCAGGGAAACGAAAAAAAACTCTCCCGGCGCCATCTGCAAGAATTTCACTTCCCCCGCCGGTGCCTCTAAAAACTGTACGATGGGTTTGACGCCGATAAAACACAGTACCGTGGCCACGGCAAAGGAACCAATGGCCCACCATAGCCGCTGTCGCAACTCCTCCAAGTGGTCAAACAGCGACATTTCCACATCATCAGGCGTTTCATCCAGAGGGTCGCGCTCCGGCGTCAAAACAGGGGTGGGTGGCTCCGCCGTCATAGCAACCGCAAATCAGGTTTTTACGATTCTACCAACCAGGGTCGGGTCGCCGGTTGCCAGGAAACCAGTTCATCCGGGGCAAACCACAGGGCAATTTCCCGTTGGGCCGTTTCAATGGCGTCTGAGCCGTGGATGAGGTTCCGCCCGATACTGATGCCAAAATCGCCGCGAATCGTTCCCGGTTCGGCATTCAGGGGGTTCGTCGCTCCAATAATTTTACGGGCAGCGGCCACCACCCCCTCCCCTTCCCAGACCATGGCCACCACCGGCCCGGAGGTAATGAATTCCACCAGGGACGGAAAAAAAGGGCGCTCCCGGTGCACGTCGTAATGTTTTTCCGCCAGCTCCCGGGAAACCCACAGCATTTTCAACCCCACCAGCGTAAAGCCTTTGGCCTCAAAGCGGCGGATGATTTCCCCCACCAGGCCCCGCTGCACCCCGTCCGGTTTAATAGCAATAAACGTCCGTTCCATCGGTTCCCTACCCAAACTCCTACTGAATTGTAGCCAAGCCTGCGCTAGATTAAGACAGATGAGGTCAAGGCCATGAACCCGAAAACCCTCCTGCAAGCAATCGACGTGCCAGCGGACTGGGTTGGGCTGCGGCTGGTGCGGGAAAAAGCCACCCACTACCACTACCGTGATGGTCACCCGGAACACCAGGGGCGCACGGACACCTGGGGCGCAATGGTGGAGGTGAGTGTCCAGGGTCGGCACTACTACAGCGCTACGAATGATATCACTCCCAGTGGCCTGCAACGGGCTGCCCAATGCGCCTATGCCTACGCCGCCAACCCACAGCTCCCCCGCACCCATGCCTTCCCCACACCGCCAGCGGTGACGGGTCGTTACAGTAGCCCGCTACGCCAGCCCTGGTGGGAACTCCAGCCCAGTGACCTAGCAGAACTTCTGGTTAAGGTGTGTCACACGCTCAAAGTCAGCGAGGCCATTATCTGTAGCCGGGCGGCCCTCTCCCTGACGGAAACGGAAACCTGGTGGGTAACCAGCAACGGGGCGGAAGTGTATCAGCACTTCTACTACACGGCCAATCATTTTGCGGCGACGGCCCAGCGGGGCACGGAAACCCAAACCCGCACGGACCACGGCACCCTGGCGCGGTGTTACCAAGGGGGGCTGGAATGGCTACTCACTGATGACCTGTGGGCGCGGGTAGAGCGCATCGGCCGGCAGGCGGTAGAACTGGTGGAGGCCGAAAACTGTCCCACCCTGCGCACCCACCTGGTGTTGGCCCCCGACCAGATGCTGTTGCAAATCCACGAGAGCGTGGGCCATCCCTTGGAGCTGGACCGGATTTTGGGGGACGAGCGCAACTATGCCGGCTGGAGCTTTGTGCGGTTGGCGGACTTTGGCCAGTTGCAGTACGGGTCGCCTTTGATGAACATCACTTTTGACCCCACCGTGCCGGGGGAATTTGCCACCTATGCCTATGACGACACCGGGGAACCGGCCCAGCGGGAGTATCTGATTAAAGAAGGCAAACTCCTGCGGGGGTTAGGCAGTCGCGAAAGCCAAGGGCGTTCAGGGGTTTCCGGTGTGGCCTGTGGACGCGCTTGTTCCTGGAACCGTCCCCCCATTGACCGCATGGCCAATCTCAACCTAGAACCCGGCAGCGGCGACCTGCAAGCCGTCATCAGTGACATCGAGCAGGGGATTTATATGGAATCCAACCGTTCCTGGTCCATTGACGACTACCGGCGCAAGTTTCAGTTTGGGTGCGAATACGCCCGGCTGATCGAAAACGGTCAGTTCACCAAAACCCTGAAAAACCCCAACTACCGCGGTGTAACGTTGGATTTCTGGCGGAATTTGGTGCGAGTAGGCGGCCCAGAGACCTGGGAAATGTACGGCTCGCCCTACTGCGGCAAAGGGGAACCCAACCAGGCAATTCGGGTAGGGCATGGGTCGCCGGTAGCCGTGTTTGCCGATGTGGAGGTTTTTGGGGGCGGCTGACCCATGTGGCAAGGGGTAATTCACCATTTTGGGGAATACTTACCCGTCAGTGACCGGACGCCCGTGGTCACCTTGTATGAGGGCAACACCCCCTTGATTCCCGTCCCCCGCATCAGCAGTTACCTGGGCAAAAAAAACGTGCAGGTCTGGGTGAAATTTGACGGTCTCAATCCCACCGGCAGTTTTAAAGACCGGGGCATGACGGTAGCCATTAGCAAGGCCAAGGAGCAGGGGGCGGAAGCGGTGATCTGCGCCAGTACGGGAAATACCTCCGCCTCTGCCGCTGCCTATGCCCGCCGGGCCGGCATGAAAGCCTTTGTCCTCATTCCCGATGGCTATGTGGCCCTGGGGAAATTGGCCCAAGCGTTGATGTACGGGGCGCAGGTGTTGGCGATTCAGGGCAACTTTGACCAGGCCTTAGCCCTGGTGCGGGAGCTGGCGGAGCACTACCCTATTACCCTGGTGAATTCCCTCAACCCCTATCGCCTGGAGGGGCAGAAAACAGCGGCCTTTGAGGTGGTGGACCAACTAGGACGGGCACCGGACTGGCTGTGTATTCCAGTGGGCAACGCCGGCAACATCACCGCCTACTGGATGGGCTTTTGCCAATACCTGCAACGGGGCAAGTGTCATCATTTACCCCGGATGTTGGGGTTTCAGGCCGCTGGGTCAGCGCCCCTGGTGCAAGGAGCGCCAGTGGACCATCCCGAAACCATTGCCACTGCCATTCGCATCGGCAACCCCGTCAACTGGCAGAGTGCCTTAGCCGTACGGGACGCCAGCCAAGGAGGGTTTTACGCCGTTAGCGACCAAGAAATTTTGCAAGCTTACCACCTGTTAGCCCGGGAGGAGGGCATCTTTTGTGAACCGGCCAGCGCCGCCGCCGTCGCCGGTTTATTTCATCTACAGGACCAAATTCCCGAGGACGCTACCATTGTCTGTGTATTAACGGGCAACGGCCTCAAGGACCCGGACAACGCCCTGCAGGGTCACCCGTTCACCCAGGGGATTCCCCCACAGCGGGAGGCGCTGGCGCGGGCGATGGGATTTTAGTCAAACAACCGCAGATAGGGATAGCGCACCGGCGTCCCCGGCTCCTTATCCAGGACAAAATTAATCACTTCCCAACAGGGGTCTTCGCTGGGGTGGGGGCTAAAGGCCACCGGCAACCCGTACAGGCGATAGCGGCAGCCATCTTCACCGGGGCGGCTGGTTTTTTCCAGATAGCCCGTCATCAAGTCCTGATAGCGCTGGGCAATCGTGACCTTGGTTGCTCGGTAACCCTGGCTGTAGAGCTGGTCCAGAGCCTCGTGAATCTCAAAGCGAATCCCATCCGGGTGCGTGTGTTGGCGGTACCACTGTTGTTGCCAACGGCGCCAGCGGCGTCCCGACTGCAAATGCACCAACTCCCCCGTCTCCGGGTTGGCTTCAAAGGCCCCGTGGCGGGGACACAGATAGGTATCCGTCAATGTCAAGGCCGGAATCATCTGCCGGCAATGGGGACAGGGAATCTCCGGGCCGAAGATCGGATACTGCCAGCTCGGTGACACCAAGGGAAGCACTCCCACGCATCTACTGCCATTGTAACGGCCTATGGGGGTGGGATGGTGATCAACTGGCGGGCAATCCCCAGGGTGCGATAGCGGTTACCAAACAAATCCGTCGTGTAAATGCTGAACACCAGGTAATTCTGTACCTTGGTGTTGCGCCGGAGAAATTCCTTGGTGGGTTCCTTCAGCGCCAGCAGCAGTTCACTACAGGATTGTTGGAGATAGGGCGCCAGCATCCTCAAAAAATCGTCCGTCTGCTGGGTTTCCCTGAGCAACTCCGGCAGGCGCGGGCAAAGTTCCTGGCGCAGGGTGCTGTAGGCATACTCCAGATACTGCCGCTCAGGGGGATTCGTAACCGTCAACCCCACCACCGCCACACCCACCACCGCTGCTAGACCCCAACCCAGCTTCATGTCCCTTGCCTGACCCCATCCTCCAGTATGATAGAGACGCCGCGTGGAGGTCACAAGTGCCTTTAGTTGGGATCATCATGGGCAGTGATTCGGATTTGCCGGTGATGCAGCAGGCGGCCCAGGTGTGCGCCGAATTCGCTGTGCCCTACGAACTGGCCATTGTCTCGGCCCATCGCACCCCCCATCGCATGGTCAGCTACGCCGAATCGGCCCACCAACGGGGACTGCGGGTGATCATTGCGGGCGCCGGTGGGGCAGCTCATTTGCCTGGCATGGTGGCCTCCCTGACCCCTTTACCGGTCATTGGCGTGCCCATTCCCACCGCTCATCTCCAGGGGTTGGACTCCCTCTACTCTATCGTGCAAATGCCCAAAGGGATTCCCGTTGCCACCGTCGCCATCGGCAATGCCACCAATGCCGGTTTACTCGCCGTACAGATCCTGGCCAGCCACGACCCCGAACTCCTACAGCGGGTGCAGGCCTATCGGCAAAACCTGAGTCAACAGGTACTGGCTAAACAGGCGCAACTGGAGCAACAGGGCTGGCCGTAACCCCCTTGATGGCCAAGATTTTCTCGATCACATCCGCCACCACCTTATCCGGCGTTGACGCCCCTGACGTGACCCCTACCGTGATCGGCCCCTCCGGCAGCCAGGGTTCGGCGATGGCCAGGTGGTGCAAATCAGGGCTTAGGGGTTTGTGCTGCACCCGGTTGCCCGGCCCGATCCGGTCAGCGCTGTCAATGTGGTAGGAGGGAATCCCATGTTCGACGGCAATCTCCTGTAGGTGGGTGGTGTTGGAGGAGTTAAACCCACCGATGACCACCATTAAATCCAGGGGGTGTTTCACCAGTTCAAACATGGCGTCTTGCCGTTCCTGGGTGGCATCGCAAATGGTGTTAAAACTCAGAAAATGCTCGTGCAATTTGACCGGCCCGTATTTCTGTAACATGGTGTGTTCAAAGAGCTTGCCGATGGCTTCCGTTTCCCCCTTGAGCATGGTGGTCTGGTTGGCAATGCCGATCCGCTCCAGGTGCCGATCGGGGTCAAAGCCCGGCGAACAGGCGCTGCGGAATTTGGCTAAAAATTCCTCCTTGTCTCCCCCATGCAGAATGTAGTTGGCCACATAGCGAGCCTCCTCCAGGTTCAACACCACCAGGTAACGTTCGGCGTGAGAGCTGGTAGCGATGGTTTCTTCATGTTTATATTTGCCGTGAATGATAGAAGTATAGCCGCCTTTGCGGTGCTTGCCCACCCGGTTCCAAACCTTGGAGACCCAGGGACAGGTGGTATCCACAATGATGCACTCCCGCGCATACAACAGTTCCATTTCCTGGACGCTAGCCCCAAAGGCCGGCAGGATGACCACCGCCCCCCGTTCGATAACGCTGAAGTCCTTTTTGCCGTCAGGCCCCACCGGCACGAATTCGATCTGCATCTGGCGCAGGTTTTCGTTCACCGAGGGGTTGTGGATGATTTCGTTGGTAATCCAGATGTGGGCGTCGGGAAACTGGCGGCGGGTTTCGTAGGCCATGGCAATCGCCCGTTCCACCCCCCAGCAAAATCCAAAGGCCTCCGCCAGGCGAATGGTCACGTTCCCCAGGGTCAAGACGTTGTTATGGCTGCGGATGCGCTGGATCAGGGTACTCTGGTATTCCTTCTGGAGGACGGGTTCCACTTCCGCTTCCCGCCCAAAGCCCATGCGATAGTAGCGGTCGGAGTTGCGCAACGTCTGCCGGAGGGTGCGGGGGTCCATGGATCCAGGCCAACAACTACACTCTGCATGATAATGGAGTTCTTCTGCTTTGGGTAGGCTATAATGATTTATTGCCTGCCGGGATAGCTCAGTCGGTAGAGCAGGGGACTGAAAATCCCCGTGTCGCCAGTTCAAGTCTGGCTCCTGGCACTTCAGCGCGTCTGCCGTCTCCAAAAGTTCAGCGTCTCACCAGGGCTGGACCGCTGTTCTTCGGCCTCCTGCTCCCGACGCCAGGCGTTGCGTGGTGCGGCGCTGAATTTGACAAGTACCGGCTGCTGGCGAATAGCAAACCAGTTGGGGGTCTAGGCCGACCAAGGTTAACCGGTTAAGGGGTCCCCGAGCGCAGCCCCGCTGTGATAATCAGCTCGTTTCCCCCCGCAACAACTGACCCGGCACAAAGAACTCACAGGGGAGCAACACCGGTTTGCGGGAGAAGATCAAGGTGGTGTGGTAGGTGTCGCAGTTAACCGCTACGCCCACCAGGGGCCTGTGCCGATAGCGGGCCTGGTAGTCCCGATAGACGCTGCGGGCAGCTTTGAGGGCCTCTGGTTCCAGTAAAACCGGCGGTTCCGTGGTGTCTGGAGACATGGGCCAACCTCCTGCAGCGCGTACCTCCAGTTTAGCCATCCGTATCAATTCCAGGCTAAGCCGGGGTTAAATTTTTGTAAAAGTCTGGTCCATCAGGCCAAGGCCGCGGCTACTTGCGCCCCCATTTCCCGGCAGCCTACCCGCTTTGTCCCCTCGGTGTAAATATCGCCGGTGCGGTACCCCTGTTGCAACACCTGGGACACCGCAGCCTCCAGGGCATCGGCCGCCTCCAGCTCGTTGAGTCCGTAGCGCAACAGCATGGCCGCACTCAGGATTTGCGCCAGGGGATTGGCCACATCTTTGCCGGCAATATCCGGGGCGCTGCCATGCACCGGCTCAAACACCCCTGGCCCCCCCTCCCCCAAACTGGCCGACGGCAACATGCCAATACTGCCGGTCAACATGGCCGCCTCGTCCGACAGAATATCGCCAAACAAGTTGCTGGTGACGATCACATCAAATTGTTTGGGCCAGCGAATCAGTTGCATGGCGGCGTTGTCCACATACAAGTGGGTTAAGGTCACGTCGGGGTAATCCTGGGCTAGGGCATTCATGCGCTGGCGCCAAAGTTGGGAGACCTCCAGGACGTTGGCTTTGTCCACCGAGCAGAGCTGTTGGCGGCGCTTTTGGGCAGCCTGAAACGCCACCCGTCCGATGCGGTCAATTTCACTGGCCCGATAGGTCATGGTGTTGACCGCCCGTTGCTCCCCGGTTTCGGTGGTGAAAATGCCCTTGGGTTGGCCAAAATAAATCCCGCCGGTGAGTTCCCGCACCACCAGAATATCTACACCGCTGACGATGTCGGGTTTCAGGGGCGAGGCCGCCACCAGTTCGGGAAACACCTTGGCCGGACGTAGGTTGGCAAAAAGACCCAATCCCGCGCGCAACCCCAACAGAGCCTGTTCCGGGCGCAGATGGCTGGGCAACTCATCCCACTGGGGTCCCCCCACCGCCCCCAATAGCACCCCATCGCTGGTGCGGCACAACTCTAGGGTCTCCGGCGGCAAAGGTTGGCCCGTTTGGTCAAGGGCAGCACCCCCGATCAGCGCCTCCTGGAACACAAAATCCAAGCCAAACTTTTGCCCCACCTTTTCCAGCACCGTCAAAGTCACGGCCATGATTTCCGGCCCGATGCCATCCCCCGGCAGTACAGCAATCCTATAGCAACGACGGGTCATGCCCCCTCCGGCAATACCAGCACAGGGATTGTATCAGAAAACTAGCGATAGTCCCGCACGGTGGGTTGGACCGCCGTAAACGTTAGGGGTTCGGTATGGCGCACCGGTGGACCATCTGGTCGCCATTCCCACAACGCCACATGGCTAAAGCGCTCATCATCCCGCAGCGGTTCCCCTGCCGGTGTCTGGTACTCCTCCCGGAAATGGGCGCCGCAGGATTCCTCCCGCGTCAGGGCATCCCACACCATCACTTCCGCCAACTCCAGGTAATCTGCCACCCGTCCGGCGTACTCCAGCGCCTGGTTCCAGCCCTCTAGGGTCCCCGGCACCCGCACCTCCTGCCAAAACCGTTGACGCAAATCCCGGATTTGTGCCAAGGCCGTTTTCAACCCCTGGGCCGAGCGGCTCATGCCCACCTGGTCCCACAACAGTAGCCCCAACTCCCGGTGAAACGTGCGGGCCGACGTGGGTCCTTGGATGGCCAGCAAGGTGGTCAGCTGCTCCCGCACCTGCTGTTCCGCCTGGACAAACTCGGGGGTGTCGGTGCGCAACGGTTCCGGTGGCCTCCCCGCCAAAAAATGCCCCAGGGTATAAGGCAGGATGAAATAGCCGTCCGCCAAGCCCTGCAGCAAAGCGCTGGCCCCCAACCGATTGGCCCCGTGATCGGCAAAATTGGCCTCCCCCAGGACAAACAGCCCCGGTAGGTTGCTCATCAGGCCGTAGTCCACCCACAGCCCCCCCATGACGTAATGCACCGCCGGGTAGATGCGCATGGGGGTCCGGTAGGGGTCTTCCCCCGTAATCCGCTGGTACATGGCAAAGATATTGCCGTACTTGCGCTCGATGTCTGCCCGGTCCTGGGCTACTTTGTCCTGGAAATCCAAATACACCGCCTGCCCCACCCCATAGCCGGCATCGCACAGGCGTTTAATCGCCCGCGCCCCAATGTCCCGAGGGACCAAATTCCCGTAGCGGGGATACAGCCGCTCCAAAAAGTAGTCCCGTTCCTCCGGGGGAATCAGGTGCGGCGGACGGGGATCACCGGGCATTTTCGGCACCCACACCCGCCCGTCGTTGCGCAAGCTCTCGCTCATTAGCGTCAGCTTGGATTGCCCCTCCCCAGCAGCGGGAATGCAGGTTGGGTGAATTTGTACAAAGCTGGGATTGGCCAAGAAAGCCCCCCGTTTGTGGCAGCGCCAGAGGGCGGACGCATTGGCACTTTTGGCATTGGTGGACAGGTAATAAATGTTGCCATAGCCCCCCGTGGCCAGAACCACCGCATGCCCGGCGTAGCGCTCCAAATCACCCGTCAGCAAATTGCGCACCAAAATACCCCGCGCCTGGCCCCCTATCACCACCAAATCCAGCATTTCCCGGCGCGGCAACAGGGTCACCGTTCCCCGCTGCACCTGGCGCAACAAGGCCCCGTAGGCCGCCAGCAACAACTGCTGCCCCGTTTGTCCCCGGGCGTAAAAGGTGCGGGACACCTGGGTACCCCCAAAGGAACGATTGGCCAGCAATCCCCCATACTCCCGGGCAAATGGCACCCCCTGGGCCACACAGTGGTCAATGATCTGGGTGCTGACTTGGGCCAGGCGATAGACATTGGCCTCCCGCGCCCGAAAATCTCCCCCCTTGAGCGTCTCGTAAAACAAACGCCAGACGCTGTCCCCGTCGTTTTGGTAGTTTTTGGCGGCGTTAATTCCCCCCTGGGCAGCAATGCTATGGGCGCGGCGGGGACTATCCTGCAAGCAAAACACCAGCACCCGATAGCCCAGTTCCCCTAGGGTTGCTGCCGCCGAAGCCCCCGCCAGTCCCGTCCCCACCACCAAAACCGTGTACTGGCCCCGGTTGGCTGGACTTACCAGGCGACAGTAGCTTTTGAAGGTCTCCCACTTTTGGGGCAATGGGTCGCTGGGGATAGGAATGCTCTGGGGAAACATCAGCGGGATTGCAAATAGAGCGCCAAGGGAATCAGGGCATAACCGGCCATCAGCAATAGGCTCAAGGCGGCGCTCCAGGTCGGCAGATGGGGCGTCCACCGAGGATGACCCACCCCCAGCGATTGCAAACTGCTGCCGATGCCGTGGGCCAAATGCAACCCCAACGGAATGAGCGCCAGCTCATAAAACCCTAGCCAGACCGGCGATTGAAACTGGTGTTTCACCAAAAACTCCAAATCCCGGTTAGGCTGCAGGCGAAAATTTTGCAGATGCACCGCCAAAAACACCAGCACCAGAGGACCCGTCACCACCATCCAACGGGATGTCCAGGAGACCAACCAGCGGCGGTGGTGAGGACGGTGAAAACGCCGTTGCGACCGAGCAATCGCCATTGCCAAAGCCCCATGCACCACCAGCGCCGCCAATAACAGGATTTCGACGGCATGGAACAGCCAGCCCCAGCCCGTCAGGGTCGCCGCCAAACGGTTATATTTCCCCGGCGTATCCAACAGCAGCCAGTTCCCCGCCAAATGAAACAGCAAAAACCCCACCCACAGCAGCCCCGCCAGGGCGATTACCCCCTTTTGTACCAGCGTGTTGAAGGGGAGCTTCAGCGTGACCATGCCCTCATTCCGGCGCGTACCCACCAGCCGACAGCCACCACCGCCAGAGCAAACGCCCATCCCACCACCGCCAACCATCGCCGGTAAGGAAAGCCGGACGGTCGCTGCGGTTTGGGGCGCATGGGCCAAGCGGCTAGGGTTTCCAAGAGCATTTTAGCCCGATCGGCTTGCTCCTGGTGGTGTCGCTAGGGCACAATAACTTGCCGAGTCGGATGGGTAAAGTTCTATGCAGGATCACCGGACAGGAATTGTCACGGAGCTGGTCAAGGCTTGGCGATGGGTGGTATTCATGGTGCAATTGCTGGGGCAGATGGGGGGGCCTGGCGGTATCCTCCGTGCCCTCGCTCGGACCATCACCATCCTACTGGAGCGGGCGCTGCGGGGATAGGGGGTCATGTTCAAGAACAAGGAAGATTTTCCCTTTACGGCTGTGTTGGAAACCCACTGGCAGGTGATTCGTGATGAAGCCCTGGCGGTGGAGCAAAAACGCTTCTTGGCCTGGCCGGAAAAGCATCTCTACGACCAAGGGTGGGAGGTGTTTGGCCTGTTTGCTTTTGGGGTGGAAATTGCCGGCAATACGCGCCTGTGTCCCCAGACCACCCGCCTGGTGCGGGACATCCCCGGTTTAGTGACTGCGGGTTTTTCGGCCCTGCAACCCGGCACCCATATTGCTCCCCACCGGGGTCATGAGGATGGCGTTTTGCGATGTCACCTGGCTTTGGCCGGTTGTGCCGGTTGCACGATTCGGGTGGGGGACCAGGTGCGCGCCTGGCAGGAGGGGCAGTGTCTGGTCTTTGACGATACAACCGAGCATGAGGTCTGGCACCGGGGGAGCGAACGGCGTCTGGTGCTGTTGTTGGATTTTTATCCCCAACCCCGGCCACCCCAGCGGCTAAGCTGGTGGAAATGGTGGCAACGGTGAGAAAATAAAGCCTATGGACTTTGATTTGGTGATTATTGGCGCCGGTGTGGGTGGACATGGGGCGGCCCTGCGGGCGGTGGAATTGGGCCTGAGGACGGCCGTTGTGGAAGCAGCGGACATGGGGGGCACCTGCGTCAACCGGGGTTGCATCCCTTCTAAGGCGTTGCTGGCGGCAGCGGGCCGTCTCCGGCAGTTGCAGGATACCCAAACGCTCCAGGCCTTGGGGATTTCCGTACCCCCAGCGCAGGCCGACCGAGCTGCTATGGCCCAACACGCCCAGACCATCGTGACCAAAATTCGCGGGGATTTGACCCGGTCCCTGGAGCGACTGGGGGTGACCATCCTGCAGGGGTGGGGGAAAGTTTTAGAGCCGCAAAAAGTGAGCATTACCCGGGACGGTCAAGAGACGGTGGTGATGGCTCGCCATATCCTGCTGGCCACGGGTTCCTACCCTTGGGTGCCCCCCGGCATTGAGATTGACCACGAAACGGTTTTCACCAGCGATGATGCCCTGAAGCTGCAGTGGTTGCCCCCCTGGGTGGCCATCATCGGCAGTGGTTACATTGGCTTGGAATTCAGCGACATCTACACGGCCCTGGGGTGCGAAGTGACCATGATTGAGGCCCTGGATCGGTTGATGCCCACCTTTGACCCGGACATTGCCCGACTGGCGCAACGGGTGCTACTGGAGGCGCGGGATGTGGAAACCAAGGTGGGGCTGATTGCCCAAAAAATCACGCCCGGCCGTCCGGTGGTGGTGGAACTGGCCGACGCCCAGACCAAGGAACTGAAGGAGGTGCTGGAGGTGGATGCGGCCTTGGTGGCGACGGGACGTTTGCCGGCAACGGATAACCTGGGGCTGGAAAACCTGGGGGTGGAGCGGCACCGGCGGGGCTTTATTCCGGTGGATGACTACTTCCGTGTGCTGAAAAATGGGGAGCCGATTCCCACCCTGTGGGCCATTGGGGATGCCATTGGCACGATGATGCTGGCCCATGCGGCGGCGGCCCAAGGACGGGTGGCGGTGGAGAATATGCTGGGGGCCAACAAAACCGTGAACTATCGGGCGATTCCGGCGGCGGCCTTTACCCATCCGGAAATCAGTTTTGTGGGTTTGACGGAACCCCAGGCCCAAGAGCTCGGGCAACGGGAGCAGTTTCCGGTGGCAGCGGTGCGCAGCTATTTCAAGGCCAATTCCAAGGCCATTGCCGAGGGGGAAGCGGAGGGCTTGGCGAAGGTGATTTACCGGCCGGATACGGGGGAGCTGTTGGGTGTGCACATCATCGGCCCCCACGCGGCGGATTTGATCCAGGAGGCGGCAGCGGCTATCGCCACCCATACGCCGGTGCAGCAATTGGCCGAGGTGGTCCACACCCATCCCACCCTGACGGAGGTATTAGACGAGGCGTTCAAGCGTGCCCGTTTACAGGTACAGTTATGACTCAGGTTCGTCGGAATGCCCCCTTTTCCCAACAATTGGCTCGCCTGGGGTATCAGTTGAACGATCCAACGGCCCGCGCCCAAAACCTTCTCGAGAGCATTCTCTGGGCCAAGGAGGCCGAGGTTGATAAGCTGCGGGAGCAAATGCCCCTGCCGGAGTTGCAAAAGCAGGTGCTGACGGCGCCTCCACCTCGGGATTTTCTGGCTGCCCTGAAAGCCCCTCCCCATCCGGCCCTGATTGCGGAGGTGAAAAAGGCGTCCCCCAGCAAAGGGGTGATCCGCCCGGATTTTGACCCGGTGGCCATTGCCCAGGCCTATGCCCGCGCCGGTGCCCGTTGCCTGTCGGTGCTGACGGACCAGGAGTTTTTCCAGGGCAGTTGGGAGTATTTGCGCCAAATTCGCCAGGCGGTGTCGTTGCCCCTGTTGTGCAAGGAGTTCATTCTTTACCCCTATCAGATCTATTTGGCTCGCTGGTACGGGGCGGATGCGGTGCTGTTGATTGCTGCTATCCTGTCCCACCAGGATTTGCCGTATTTCCTGCGGATTGTGCAGGGTTTGGGGATGACGGCGCTGGTGGAGGTGCATACCTTGGGGGAACTGGAGCGGGTGTTGCAAATCCCTAATGTGCGCCTGGTGGGGATCAACAACCGCAACCTGCAGGATTTCCACACGGATGTGCAGGTAACAGAAAGGCTGCTGGCCCAGAAGTTGCCGGAGCTACAGCAGCGGGAAATTGTCATTGTCAGTGAGTCGGGGATTGCCACGCCGGCGGATGTGCAGCGGGTCCGACAAGCGGGTGCCCACGCCATCTTGGTGGGGGAGTCGTTGATGCGCCAACCGGATGTGGAACAGGGGGTGTGGGATTTATTAGCGGGTGTCTATCCGGCGGAGGCATCTTGAGGGGGAGACCCATGCCATCGGTGGAAACCCGGCTGCGGCAGGTTTCGGAGGCGGTTTGGCGGCAGTTACAGCGGGCGGAACGGGCCTGGGGGGCCTTGCGCCAAGGACAGGGGTTACCGGTCACGCCGGTTGGGGGAGCGGGCCGGGGCATTTGGCAGGAAGGGGGGACGGGGATGCAGGTCACCCGGACGACTCAGGCCCTGGGGCCGGTGGATTGGGATGTGGTAGTCGCCGGGGGGACGCTGGGGCTGCTGTTGGCCTGGGGATTGCGGCGGCGGGGCTATCGGGTGCTGGTGCTGGAGCGGGGACCCGTGCAGGGCCGACGGCAGGAATGGAATACGTCCCGGGCGGAGTTGCAGGTGCTGCTGGAGGAGGAGTTGCTCACACCGGCGGAATTGGCCCAGGTGGTGGTGACGGAATACAACCCGGTACGGATCGCCCTGCACCAAGTGGGGGAGTGGTGGACGCGGGATGTGCTCAATGTGGGGGTGCGACCGGATGTGCTGCTGGCGCTTTGTAAGCAGAAGTTTTTAGAAAGTGGGGGGGTTATCGGCGAGCAGCAGGCGATGCAGGGGATAGTCATTGGCCCTGATGGGCTGCAAATCCGCACCACCCAAGCCCACTACACCAGCCGGCTGTTGCTGGACGCTATGGGTCACTTTTCGCCCCTGACTCAACTGGCACGCCAGGGGGAAAAACCGGAGGGCGTTTGTCTGGTGGTGGGCGGCTGTGCCCAGGGATTTCCCCCCAGCGAACACGGAGATTTGCTCGCCACCACCCTGCCCATCCGGGACCATTGCCAGTATTTTTGGGAGGCGTTTCCGGCCCAGGACGGTCGCACCACCTATTTGTTTACCTATGTGGATACCCATCCCCGGCGCCCGACTCTGACGGATTTGTTTGCCACTTACTTTGCCGAGCTGCCGGCCTATCAGGGGGTGGCTGTCGAACAACTGACCTGGCAGCGGTTCGTCTTCGGGTTTTTCCCCAGTTACCGCCGCAGTCCCTTGGGGAGCCATTGGCCGCGCCTGTTACCGGTGGGGGATAGCAGTGGCCTGCAGTCGCCCTTGAGCTTTGGGGGATTTGGCACCTTTTTGCGCCATTTGCCCCGGTTGCTGACCGGCATCAGCGAGGCCCTGGCCTGGGACGCCCTCGACCGCCAGAGTTTGTCCCTGCTCCAGCCCTATCAACCCAACCTGTCGGTGACGTGGCTGTTTCAGCAGGTAATGCGGGTGCCAGTGGATAGGGATATTCCCCCTAACGAAGTCAATGAAATCTTGGGGGCGGCGTTGGCGGCGATGGCTGCTGCTGGCGATGGGGTCATGCAACCTTTTTTGCAGGATGTGGTGCAGTGGGAGGGGTTGAACCAGATGCTCTGGGGGATGGTGCGGCAAAATCCCGGTCTTGTCCTCCGGGTGATGGGTCGGTTGGGGTTGGATTCCCTGCTAGCCTGGGCCGGACACTACGGGATGCTGGCGCTGTATACCTTCCTGGCGCAACGGTCACTCCCGAATAAACCCAGCAACTACTGGCAGGCGCGACGACAGGAGCAATATCGCTACGGCAGTGGGTTGGATAGGCGGCCTTAGCCATGCCCGTGTATTACTACTGGGGGGAGGACGAGTACCAGCTCAAGCGGGCCGTCGAGCGCCTTCGACAAACCGTAGTGGACCCGGCTTGGGCAAGTTTCAATTACCAAAAGCTGGCGGGGGATGCCCTCGAGGCGGTGGAAAATGCCTTGGCGGAAAGTCGTACTTTGCCCTTTGGCAGTGGGGGTCGGCTCACCTGGATTACCGACGCGCCCATCGGCAAGCAATGCCCAGAAGAGTGGATGGAACTACTGTTGGCGACGATTCCCCAGTTGCCGGAAAGCTCCCATGTGCT
This sequence comes from Gloeomargarita sp. SRBZ-1_bins_9, assembly GCA_039794565.1. NCBI lineage: Bacteria > Bacillati > Cyanobacteriota > Cyanophyceae > Gloeomargaritales > Gloeomargaritaceae > Gloeomargarita > Gloeomargarita sp. SRBZ-1_bins_9. The sequence goes on from JAUQVX010000002.1 coordinate 220,555, forward strand.
GTTTACTGGGACGGAGCGGCTTGCGGCTTCATCGCCCCTGGGTCAGTTGTTCCAAAAGTACGGTGTGATTAGGGAGTTCAACCCAATTCCCCCTTGGCGGACGGAGGAACTGGCAGCGCTGGTGCGGGAGATGGCCCAAGAGATTCCGGTGGCCTTGAGCCAGGAGGCGGTGGCGTATCTGGTGGCGGCCATCGGCAACGACCGCTATCGCCTAGAGCAGGAGTTGCACAAAATCGCCCTGTTGCGCCCCGAGGACCCCCGTCCTTTGCAAGTGGCGGAAATTCAACCCCTGGTGCCCCCTACTACCCAAACCAGCCTGGCGCTGGCCCAAGCCATTCGGCAAGGTCAGGTGGACCAGGCGTTGCACCTATGGCAGGACTTACTGGGGATGGGCGAACCGCCATTGCGCATCACGGCGACGTTGGTGAGCCAATTTCGCCTGTGGTTGTGGGTAAAACTGGCGCAAATGGACCGCCAGGTGACACCGGAAAAGGTGGTGGCCATGACGAACCTGGGCAACCCTAAACGGCTGTATTTTTTGAGCAAGGAGGTGCAAGGCATTCCCCTGGCGGCTCTGGCTGAGACTCTAGAGCGGCTTTTGGCGCTGGAATGGGGTCTCAAGCAGGGGGCGCCGGCGACGGTGATTGGGCCGAGCACACTCATTTCCCTGAGTCGGCTGTACAGTCGGGGGCGTTTCCCGGCACAATAGAAGCAGTGGCATCGTATGCAAATACAGGAGGTTGGTGCGATGGCTGGTAGCACGGGAGAGCGTCCCTTTGCGGACATTCTCACCAGCGTCCGTTATTGGGTGATCCACAGCATTACAATTCCGGCGCTGTTTATTGCTGGCTGGTTGTTTGTGAGTACGGGGTTGGCCTATGACGTGTTTGGGACGCCGCGCCCGAACAGTTACTTTGCCCCCGACCAGGACAAACCGCCGGTGATCACCCAACGGTACGAAGCGCGGCAGCAGATCGAAGCCTTTGAGCAGAAAGTAGGAGTGCAGTGATGACGACCAATCGCCAAAACGAGCCGGTCACCTACCCTGTGTTTACGGTGCGGTGGTTAGCTGTGCATACCCTAGCTATCCCCACGGTGTTTTTCCTGGGGGCCATCGCTGCCATGCAATTTATCCGCCGCTAGCGAGGTGACACCATGACCGGCAAAAATCCCAATACCCAACCGGTAGAACTGAACCGCACGTCCCTGTTTTTAGGACTGCTGCTGATTTTTGTGCTGGCGATTCTGTTCTCGAGTTACTTCTTCAATTAAGCCGTTGACGCTGTTGTTGGGAGGTGAAGATAGGATGAACATGTCGTCGGGCCGCATTCCCCTGTGGCTGGTAGGAACGGTCGTCGGTATCGCAGTGATTGCCCTGGTGGGCCTATTCTTCTGGGGGTCCTACGTGGGGGTGGGTTCATCCCTGTAGCTCCCCTAAAACTTGCACCAGGCGGGTGAGTTCCTCCTGGCTGGTCAAATAGTGGATGGAGGCCCGCACACAATGACCTGCGGCTACCGAACGCACCAAAATGTTGTGGTGCTCCAGTTCCTGGGCCAGGGTCTCCGGCGCTAGGGTGGTATGACGAAAACTCACCAGACCGCATTGGGGCGGTTCGGGGAGGAGACGGGTGATTTGGGGAAATTGGCCCAATTGCCGCCAGAGTTCTTGGGCTAAGTGTACGAGGCGGGTGTAACGCTGTTGGGTTGTTCCCCAGGCGTCGTGAAGCGCCAGGCTGGCCCGTAATCCGGCACCCAATTCCCAGGCGGTGGTGGCGATTTCATGGCGTTGACCATCGGAGGACCAGCGGGGATGTTGATCGTGGAACCCCTGTAAACCTCGCCAGCCGCAGTGGGTGGGTTGAACCACATCGCGGTACTGGGGGTGGATGTATAGAACACCGAGGCCCGCCGGTCCACACAGCCACTTATGCCCGGTGGCGGCATAGAAATCAACCCCGGTCAAATCCAAGGGCAACACCCCCAGGGATTGGGCGCCGTCCACTAGCAGGCGCAGGTTGTGTTCTTGGCAAAAACGGGCAATTGCCGGCAAGGGCAACACCTGTCCTGTATGCCAGAGGACATGACTGAGTACCAGCATCTGCGTCTGGGGTTGCAGGTGGCGTTCGAGTATCTCTAGGGGGTCGGCGGTGGGGTTGCTCAGGGGACAGGTGCTCCAGGTGAGGCCAAAGCGGCGGGCCAGTTGGGCAACCGTGGCCACTACTCCTGGGTGCTCCCCATCGCTGAGCAATAGGTGTTCGCCCCCGCGCCAGGGCCATCCCCACAGGACAATGGCACAGCCTTGGGTAGTGGAACTGGTCAGGGTAATGTCAGCGACAGAAACTCCTAGCCAACGGGCAAAGGCTTGGCGCGTCAGATGTTCCTGTTCTTCTACCCAGACCAAGGCTTGTCGGCTGAAAGGTCCCTTGCGCTGCTCCTGTTCGTACACCTCCCACATAGCCCTCAAGGCGGGGGTGGGCAAGGGTCCCTGTCCCCCGTAGTTGAGATAGGTTTTGTGGGCCAGAGCTGGAAAATGTTGCCGTTGCTCCTGAATGTCCATGCACCCCATTGGTTTAACCCTTTCTATCCTGCGGCAAACGAAGACGGCTTAACCACCAACCACCACCGATGCCCAGCAGTACCGGTGTTAACCAATCCCCGTAGCGCCCGTAGAGGGTTTGGGAACGGCGACGGTAGAGCCGCACAAGCTGGATATGGTCTTGCTGGGGCGGTGCCTGCCAAAGGATGCGACCCCGGGGACTGATCAGGCCCGAAATGCCCGTGTTGGTAGCCCGTACCAGCCAGCGGTCGGTTTCGATTGCCCGCAATACATCCTGGGCCTGGTGTTGGCGCATCATGCGGGGAGGGTAGGGGTCGTTGTTGGCCGCCGTGATAATCCATTCCCCCCCTCGGCGCGCTTGCTCCCGAAACACCGCCGCAAACGCCGAGTCATAACAAATGCCTGCGATCACTGGCCCCCAAGGCGTTTGCACGGATTGGGTGAGGGAACCCGGCGTTTGGGACTCGGGTAGGGCAGAAATCCGCCGTACCCATGGCCCCAGCCAGCGCTCCAGCGGGATAAACTCCCCCAAGGGCACCAAGCTCACCTTGTCGTAGCGGCTGACCACCTGCCCCTGCCCGTCTAGGACAAACAAGCTGTTGGTCAAACGGCCTGTCCGTCGCCCGTAGGCCCCTAAAACCACCGGTGTGCGCCAGCGTTGGATGAACGTGGCCAGGGGATGGTCAGGCGTCCATTCTTGTCCCAACGCCCCCTCCGGTGTGATCACGATATCGGCTCCCTGTTGGACCAAGGCGATGTAACCAGCCTGTAAGCGAGCGCTCATCTGTGCCCGCCCCTGGGGGGTAAACCGGACAGGGTTGGGGACATTCGGTTGGATCACCCCCACCGATAACGACGCCAAAATGGATTCCCCAGGTGCTGTGATCTGCAAAAACCATCCCAGACTTTGCCCCAGCACCCACAACCCCAGCGCCAACGGCAGGACAAGGCGCCCCGGATAAGACCTAGCCAAAGCCAGCACGCCATTGACAAGCAACAGCCAGGCCACCGGCGTCACCGGCCCAGCCAGTTGCCCCAGGTGTAACAAAGTCGGGTTACCGGGACTTTGGGTCAACGCCAGGGTGCTCCACCACAGGGACGTGTGATGGGCAAGGGTTTCGCCGGCGCACCACAGAGCAATCCCCACCGGCAGCCGTCGCCACGCTGGTTTGACTTGACTGGTCAGGGCTGCCCATATCCCCACCCCTAATGCGCCCCACAGGGTAACAAACAACCAAATGGCCAAAGCCACGGCCAGGCTGAGGCCCCAAGGAATACCCAGCCAGGTCAAAGGATGCAGATGGAGCAGCCAGGACAGGGCGGCGCCGTGATAGCAGGCCCCCCAGAGAGCACCTCCCCACCCGGCCTGGCGTTGTTCTGTGACCCACCACAGAGGGACCAAGGCCACCCACGCCAGGGGCCATGCCCAACTTTCCCCCAGGCTGCCCCCCAGTACTAGACCCGACAGTACCACCAGCAGCCATAGTCCTAGCCGACCCATCCCTGGTTGACATCCTCACCGAACCTGTCTATTGTAAAGGTGTCGGACTGGCGGGATTCTTCGCTCCTTGTAGGTAAAACTAGTTTGCGGTGCAACAGTTGCCGGTCTTCTTAACCAGCTATTACGGCAAGACACGCTCAGACCTTTTTCCCCATAGCGCGCTGAGGAGTTAGGTTTATGCGGCACACACTAAGCAGTTTGGGTTTGCTGGTGACCCTGTGGAGCACACCGGCTTTGGCCCAGTTGGGTACCCAACTCCCGCCCCCTGCTGATTGGCAGCAACGCCGACAACAGCGCGCGATTCCTGCCCCCCAGCGCCTGCCCGTGCCTGGTCCTGCCCCCATCGGCCAAGGGAGTCCCTTACCTCCCGCCCCCGGCCCCCTGGTTAACCCTGAACAGTCCTATCAGGTTCTGGTAGTTGGCCTGCACCCGGTGCGGTTGCCGGTGTTGCGGCAGTTAGTACCCCAGGCGTTTCCGGTACAGCACCAGGGACAAATTGCCATGCAAACCGGGGTATTTTCTTCCCTGGCGGAAGCAGAAAAGTTTGCTTTACAACTGCGGCAGCAGGGGTTGCCGGCGCAGGTCGTCGGACCCGTGAACCCCCAGCGGGAGGCGCGCGCCGAAATTGTGTTGAGTCCCCCAAGCCAGGGCAGTGATTTAGAACGCTTGGCCACCTGGCAACAACTGCGTCCAAGCCCCTTGCCCAGCCAGCGGCCTACGGTGCGGGTTTTGGTGCGACCGGCAACCCCCACCCAGCTTGAGGAGGTGTTGAAACTGATTCCCGAGGCCTTTCGTGCCAATTATCGGGGGCAAATCCTGTGGCAGGTGGGGCGTTTTCAGGACCAGAGCCGCGCTGAACAACTGGTCCAATACCTGCGTTCCCGGGGTTTCCAGGTGGTAGTGGAGTCCCAGTGATGCACGAATTGGATACGGGCTTGCCTAGTGTACGGCAGGTACAGATGTTTATCAAAGACAAGACCGGGGTGGAGGTGAAATTGACCACCGGAGACCTCCTACACGGTCAGATTGTTTGGCAAGACCCCTACTACTTCCGTCTGGTCACGGGTCAGCAGGAGGGCTTTTTACTGCACCGCTCCCACGTGGTCTATATCAAGGGCTAAACCTTTTCCTGGCGCCGGGGGGCTGATCACGGTACAACGGAAAGGGAAACCCCGTTAGGACAGCGGCATGACGTCCCCCGGTTTTGACCACCACCATCCCCCGTCCCAAGCCATCATTGACACCTGTGTTCACTGCGGGTTTTGTTTGACTACCTGCCCCAGTTACCGGGTGCTGGGGACGGAGATGGATTCCCCGCGGGGGCGCATTTACCAGATGAACGCCATCCTTCAGGGGGACATCGGTTTGGCAGCCACGACGGTCCGTCATTTCGACAGTTGTCTGGGGTGTTTAGCCTGTGTAACGGCCTGTCCCTCGGGAGTGCGCTACGACCAATTAATTGCGGCCACCCGCGCCCAAATCCAGCGGCAGTACCGGCGGCCCTGGGCGGAACAACTGGTGCGCACTGTGCTCTTTCAACTGCTGCCTTATCCGGAACGGCTACGGTTGGTGGCCCCGGTCCTGTGGTTGTACCAACGCGCGGGACTCAACCGTTGGCTGCTGCCGATGTTGCGGCGGTTTTTCCCTTCCCTGGCGGCGATGGCCGAACTTCTGCCCCCCCTAACGCTCCAGCAACTGTTGCCTCGCCCCTGGCCCACCGTATTACCGGCGCAGGGGGAACGGCGTTACCGGGTGGGGGTGATCCTGGGGTGCGTCCAGCGCCTGTTCAACCCCGATGTGAATGCCGCGACGGTGCGGGTGCTGCGGGCGGTGGGGTGTGAGGTGGTGATTCCGCCCCAACAGGGGTGTTGTGGGGCCTTGCCCTGTCACCAGGGGGAAACCCACCAAGCCCAGGCCCTAGCCCGCTGGATGATTGACTGCTTCCGGTTTACTGAACTGGACGCCATTGTCATCAACGCCTCCGGGTGCGGCCATACCCTCAAGGAGTACGGGCACCTGCTGGCCGAGGACGCAGAATATCGGGACCTGGCCGTTGCTTTCAGTCAGCGGGTCCGAGATGTCCAAGAATTTCTAGCGGCTATCGAATTTCCGGTACCCCTGCACCCCCTGCGGGACCGGCCCCTTACCCTGGTCTATCAGGACGCCTGTCACCTACTCCATGGTCAAAACATCAGTTGGCAGCCCCGGCAATTGCTGCGCCGGATTCCGGGGGTGGAACTGCGCGACCCGATCGATGCCGCCCTGTGTTGTGGCAGCGCCGGCGTGTACAACTTCTTGCAACCGGAAACGGCGGCGGAACTGGGCCGGCAGAAAGTGACCCATTTACTCAATACCGGTGCCCAGGTGATTGCCTCCGCCAACATCGGCTGTACGGTACAAATCCAGCACTACCTGCGGGAGCGGGGGACCGCCGTCCCTGTCTATCATCCGGTACAGTTGCTGGACCGTTCCCTGCGCCACCTACCGCTGGAGGATGTCCCGGGGCCGTGCCAGGGTGATCTGGTTCGACGGTAGTTGGAGGGAATAACCCAGTTGTCTGGCTTTGCGGGCCAAATCCGGTTCCCGCTGGGGGTTCACCCCATGGCAGACCTGCCAGTACAGGTTATGGGAAGCCTGGTTGTAGCCAAAGGTGGCACCGCCAGGGTTCAGCAGATGGGCAATGTAACCCTTACCGCCAGGGTCGGCAAAGATATAGGCTGGGCGCGTGCGCGAGCAATAGACATAGTCTTGGGTGCGTTCCGAAAAACCGGCGGGGGGTTGGCTACCCTCCATCCAGGACCGCCGGCCCATCGTGAGCCGATAGAGCTGTCCCTGGCGAGTTTGTTGCTCCAAACGTTTGGCCAGCACCCGCGCTTCCCAGCATTCCCCCTGGCGACACCCGGAGATGATAATGGGCTGGCCACCACCCCCCTGGACTTGCGCAAGGACAGGTGCAACATAACCCAACACACCAGCTATTACCATTGCTGTACTCCCTATTCCTTCCGGTTTGATTATCGCCGATTTGGACCAGGGTAGATGCTAGGGCCGGTAGGTCCTGACCGAAAAATGACGAAATTAAAGCAATTAAAAACCCTCTGCCCGCACGTGACCAGCCGAGAAGTTCCCCAAGTAATTTTGAGAGTACCAATCCTGCTGGGTGAGGACTCCGCGGTGCCGTTTTACCTCAGTTTTGGACCGCAACAACAATAGGTGGGTACCTCTAGCCTCTGACTTAAAGTTTCTGGGTACAACGCCCAGTCTACTGCCGCCAGAGTTTCGGTTCCCTCATGCGTTGGGTGTAGATCGCAAAACATTATTGGCAGTCACCAACACCGCAGAAGAACCTCTGGATTTACTGTACCAAATTTAGGGCAGGCCGACCACCGGACCACACCTCCTCCACCCGTTCCACCCACTGGGCAATGGCCGTTGGCGCCACATCTAACAGGGTTATATGCCCCAATTTCCGCCCCGGTCGCGCCTGGCTTTTCCCGTACCAATAAACCCGACCCCATTGGGCCAGTTGTTCCCGTTGCTGCCGATAATCACAGGTGGCCGTTTCATAGCCCAGCAGGTTGACCATCAACGCCCCAGCTGTCTGCATTGCCGTACTGCCCAGGGGTTGTCCGGTAATCGCCCGCAGGTGTTGGTGGAATTGGGACGTCACACAGGCCTCCAGCGTATAATGCCCTGAGTTGTGGGTGCGGGGAGCAATTTCATTAAGCAGCACACGCCCATCCGCCAGATAAAACCACTCCGTCGCCAACACCCCCTGATAGTCCAAGGCCGTAAGCAGGGTTTGGGTGTAGTGGGCAATGGCCGTGGTCACCGCAGCGGGCACCGGCGCCGGCGCATAGACCCAGCGACACACCTGGTTGACCTGCTGTGTCCAAGCCAGGGGATAAAAGGCCACCTCCCCCTGCCGATTGCGGGCCGCCACCATCGCCAACTCCTGGACAAAAGGCACGTAAGCTTCCGCCAACACATCCGTTACCGGCCACGCCCGCCAGAGTGGTTCCAGTTCCGCCGCCGTATGAACCATGCGGGTACCCAAACCGTCGTAGCCATAGCGGCGCGCCTTGACCACCAGGGGCAATACAGGCGGAGGTTCTCCCGGCCTCAAACACCAAAAATCCGGCATGGGAATCCCTAACTCCTGGGCGTAGCAACGCTGGCGGTATTTGTCCAACAGGGGCGCCAAACTGTCTAAACGGGGGCAAAAACGGGTCGTGGGCAGAGCCACCTCCGCCAGCACTTCCAGGTTGATGAATTCATTTTCAAACGTAATGACATTACACTGCTGAAAGAGCCGGGTTAGACCACTGCGGTCCTCCAGGGGGGCAATGATGGCCCCAGCCGCCAAAGGAATCGCCGGCGCTTGCGGGTCCGGGGTTTGCACCCACAGAGGTAGATGTAAATCCCGCGCTGCCTGGGCCAGCATCCACGCCAGTTGGCCTCCGCCTAAGACCCCAACCGTTGTTGCCATCGGTTATTTCCGACCAAAGTCCGCAGGTATTTGCCCCCAGCGCTCCGTATCCCATTTATACAGGGGGTTGGGATAGGTATGGGTTTGTAGCCACTGTTCCGCCGCCTGGATCTCCTGGCGCAGGGGATGGTCTCCCGGCAGGGGCAACTGACTCCCACAGCGTTTGCGCCGCACCCAGTTCAGGGCAATTTGCGAGTCGGAATAAATCGGCCAGTCACACCCCTGTTTGGCACACCACTGCAGGGCCGTGACCAAGGCCAAAAATTCGGCAATGTTGTTGGTCCCCCAGGGGTATGGCCCACGCCGGAAAATTTCTTCCCCCGTGACCGTATTGATCCCCCGGTACTCCATCACCCCCGGATTGCCGGAACAGGCCCCGTCCACCGCGTAACTGGGTTGGATGTACGTAGCCGCTGGTTGCGCCTCCGGTCCCTGCTGAAACGCCTGCAGCGCCCTTTCCCAATCGGGATAACTCTTGTACTGGGCACCGCTATAGCCCGCCACCTGCGCCCAACACTCATCCCAGCACCGGTAGATTCCCGGTTGTCGCCCCTGCCACACCACGTACACCTTATGGCGCGTCATGGCTGCTCCACAAAGGGGGCCAACGTTGCCCGCAGTTCCGGGTGTTGCTCGTAGAGATAACGCAGAGTCGCCTGCAAACGGGGCCGTTCCTCCGGCGGCGCCAAGCGGGACAACCGCTCGACCGTGGGACCATCCCACACCTGCTGACCCGTGAGCAATTGCGTCAGGGTTTGGTCAAAGAGCACCCGCTGCCGTTCGGGACGGGCCAACCCCTGCCATGCCACCAGCCCCCCCAAAGCAAAAGCTCCGGCACCCGCAATAGCCCCCGGCGCACTCAGCCCCGTTTCCCACCAGAGACCCACCGCGGTCAAGGACGCCAATCCCACCGTGACCGTCCACACCCGGTAGTGGGACGCCCGTTGCCATTCCTGTAACCAGGGCAGGACGAATCCCATCGCCACCATCAGCCCCGCCAAGGTTATCAACGCGTTGACCATTGCTGCTCCATCACCCCCCCCTACCGTATTCTATCGAACTTGGGGTCCGATCCAGGGCAAAGCCCCGGTGCACCAATTGCAGCGCCTGTTTCCCCTGGGAGCGGCTCACCAGGCAGCTAATTTTAATCTCCGACGTGGCGATCATCTGGATATTGATCCCCGCCTGGCCCAGGCTGGCAAACATTCGTGCCGCCACCCCCGGTTGCCGCACCATGCCGCTGCCCACGACGCTGACTTTGGCAATGTTTTCATCCACCAGGAGTTCCGTGCAATTGAGCTTAGCTAAAGCCGGTGCCAGGGCCGCCTTTGCCCGCTCCACCTCCTCCTGGTGAATGGTGAAGGCGATGTCTTTTGTGGGCTGGCCATCAATCCAGGTCACCCGCTCCGACTGGATGATCATATCCACACTCACCCGCGCCTGGGCCAAGGCCAAAAAAATACACGCCGCCGAGCCGGGCCGATCCGGCACCCGACGAATGCCTAACCGCGCCTGCTGGTCATCCAGGGCAGCCCCCCGCACCGGCGTTGGGTCCTTGGTTTCCTGGGGCGGCGGCAGGACCGGCACCTTGAAACTGCTGCTGAGCACTCGTACTGCCTGGGTCGCGTTGGCCAACTCCACCAGACAACTCACCTTGATTTCGGATGTGGAGATCAAATCAATGTTGATGCCGGCTTCCCCCAGGGCACTGAACATGGCTGCCGCCACCCCCGGTCGGCCCACCATCCCCGCCCCCACAATACTCACCTTGGCCATGGCCGCCGCGATATGACAGGTCACCGGGTCCCCCCAAGCCTGGATCAACCGGCGCACTACCCGTTCGGCCTGGTCAATATCCGCCCGCTGCACCGTAAAGGCAATATCATTAGTCTCCCCCGCCTGGATGGACTGGATGATCAAATCCACGTTAATCTCCGCCTCCGCCAGCGCCCCAAACAACTGGGCGGCAATTCCCGGTCGGTCCGGCACATTGCACAGGGCCACTTTAGCCTGCTGGTCATCCAGTTCGACCCCATCCACCAGACGGGCCACCTCCAAATCCCGGTGGGGAATGGTGCGGCGTTCCGGCGTGAGCAGGCGGGTTCCCGGTTCCTCCGTCCAACTGGAGCGCACCACCACTGGCACCCCAAAATTGCGGGCAATTTCCACCGCGCGCGGGTGCAACACCTTGGCCCCCAGACTGGCCAACTCCAACATCTCTTCACAGGTCACCTGGGGCAGCACCTGGGCCTCCGGGACAATGCGCGGGTCGGTGGTCAAAATCCCCGGCACATCCGTGTAAATCTCGCACACATCCGCCCCCATGGCCGCCGCGATGGCCACCGCTGACGTATCCGACCCCCCCCGCCCCAGCGTCGTGATTTCCAAAGTGCGGCTGCTGCTGATGCCCTGGAACCCGGCCACCACCACCACCTTGCCCTGGTCCAATTCCTGGCGAATTCGGTCGGTGGGGATGTGCAAGATGCGGGCGCGGCCATGGTCAGCTTCGGTGATGATACCCACCTGGGTTCCTGTCAAGGAAATCGCCGGTTGCCCCAACGCCTCCAACGCCATCGCCACCAGAGCAATACTGACCTGCTCCCCGGTCGAGAGCAACATGTCCATCTCCCGGGGGGACGGCTGGGGATTCACCGCCTTGGCCAGGGCGATCAATTCATCCGTGGTGTGGCCCATGGCCGAGACCACCACCACCACCTGGTGCCCCCCTTCCACCGTCTGGAGAATCCGCCGGGCCACCGCCTGGATACGCTCAATGTTCGCAACGGACGTGCCGCCGTACTTTTGCACGATCAATCCCATAGATTTCTAGGGTAGGGCATCAGGGGACGGGTTCAATGCGTAACAGTTGACCGTTCTCCTCATCGGTGAGCACATAAACCAGGCCGTCTGGTCCTACCCGCACATCCCGCACCCGCCGACCGATGGCAATTCGTTCTCGCTCCTGCACCCTACCGTCTGCCTGCACTTCCAAGCGATGCACCGCCCGGGACTGCAAGCCCCCCGCCAGCAACTGCCCCTGCCACTGGGGAAACTGTTCACCCCGGTAAATGGCCAACCCGGACGGGGCCACCGTTCCCGGCCAGACCCAGGCGGGGTCCACCATCCCCGGCAGCGACCGGTGGGGGGTAATTTCCTCCCCGCTGTACTCGCGGCTGTGGGTCACCAGGGGCCAGCCATAGTTTTTCCCCGCCTCCAGGCGATTGACCTCATCCCCCCCTTTGGCCCCATGTTCTGTAGCCCACACCTGCCCCGTTACGATATCCACCGCCAACCCCTGGATATTCCGGTTACCCAGGGTCCAGACCTCCGGCGCCGCTTTGGCTCCCAAGGGATTATCCGTCGGTGCTGTGCCATCGGGCCGCAGACGTAAAACCTTGCCCAGGTGACTGCGAGGGTTTTGGGCCTGCTGGCGGATCAACTGCCCCCTGTAACTGATGGGTGGGTTGCCCCCGTCCCCAATACTCACCAGCAGCGTCAAATCCGGCAGCCAGGCCAGACGGGAACCGAAATGTTGGGTGCGTTCCTTGGTCTGGGCCACCCGAAAAATCTCCCGCACCTGGGTCAAACGCCCATTTTGCCAGGTCCCCCGCCCCACGACCGTGCGATTGGCCTGGGGGGTGCCTTGGGCATAGGTGAAATACACCCAGGCGGGATTGGGGAAACAAGGGTGCAAAGCGATGTCCAGCAATCCCCCCTGACCCAGGTTCAACACCGGCGGTATCCCCGGCACCGGTTCCGGTCGCAAAACCCCCCCTTGCACCCAGCGCAAACGCCCTGGTCGCTCCGTAATCAACATATCCCCATTGGGCAACCAGACCATCCCCCAGGGACGCTCTAGCCCCCCAAGCAGGGGAACCACCCGGTAACGAGGCGGCACCGGCGATGGCGAAGGTTCCGGTTGGGAATGCACCTGACACCCCAGCAAACCGGCTGCCAGCAACCCCGCCACCCAGCGATACCGCATCTATCCCCAAAACGTCAGCGCCTTTTGCACCAGCCACTGCTGCCAGCTTTGTACCGGCGACCAGCGGTCTAGCCCCATCCCCAGCGACAGCAGCAGCAAGTACAAGATAGAGTACTTGAATACACCTCGCGCCCGTTGGACATCCTGGGGCTGGTCAAACAATTGCAGAACTCGGTACAGAAAAATACCCCCCAGCAACAGGGCCACCAGGGCATACAGCCCCCCCACCGCCCCGCAGGGATACACCAGCAGCAGACTGGTGGGCACCAGCAGCAGCGTGTAAAGCAGAATCTGTTGGGCTGTGGATTCAGCACCCGCCACTACCGGCAACATGGGCACCCCCACCTGAGCGTAATCCTTCTGGAGCATCAGCGCCAAGGCCCAGAAATGGGGCGGCGTCCAAATAAACACGATGGCAAACAAAATCCAGGCACAGGGGGCTAAGGTACCCGTGACCGCCGCCCAGCCCACCAGGGGGGGAATCGCCCCTGCCGCCCCGCCAATGACGATGTTTTGGGGACTGGAGCGCTTCAACCAGTGGGTGTAGACCAGCACATACACCCCGATGCCGGCCCATTCCAGAAGCGCACTGACCCAGTTAACCCGCCAGCCCTGCATCAGGAGCGCCCCCACCGCCAGCACCACGGCAAAGACCAACGCCTGGGTAGGGGTAATCCGCCCAGCCGGCAGGGGACGGTTTTGCGTGCGGGTCATCACTTGGTCAATGTCCCGGTCGTATAGGCAATTGATAGTATTCGCTGCCCCCGCCGCCATCGCTCCCGTAACCAAGGTGGTTAGCAGGATGTTCGGGTCCGGGTGCCCTTGGGATGCCAGCCAGATGGCCCCGGCGGTCGTGACCAATAGCAGCAGAATAATCCGGGGTTTGGTCAGTTGCAGATAATCCCGCACACGCCCCCAGCCCTTTGTATCTCCGGCTATTTGCATCGCCACTCCCTAACGCAGTTTCAGGGTGACCGCCAGGCGTTGGGTCCAGACCGTCAAAACCACCAACGTTCCCAACAGCAAGGCCCCCACCGCCTGGTGCGTGACCGTCAACGGTTCCATTTGCAACCGCAACCGGTACGTTCCCCAACCCACCAGGATTTGCAACACCAGCAGCGCCAGCACCCCTTGCCCCAGCCGTCGCACCGACGCCAAAGACTGTCGCCCAGCCAAGATGCCCACCGCCACCGTCAAACCCATAGCCGGCAGCAGTCCCAGCAAATGGGCATAGAACACCTGGCACAATTCTTGACCGGCCAGACATTGGTGGGCCGCCCAGCGGGAAGCCACCAAACCCCCCAGCAGGCTTTGGCCATAGACCGCCAGCGCCGCCGCCAGGGACAACCCAGGTAAGTAGGCCGGCAAAGGTGGCGACCCTGCAGACGCCTCCAGCAACGCCACCCCCAAACTCAGCAACAGACTAAAAAAAACCAACCCCGTCCCCAGGTGCGCTGTGACGATGTCAAAGCGGAGCAGTTCCGTCACCGTCAGGCCGCCGAGTACCCCTTGCCAGACCACCAACCCCAAGGCCGCCGTCATCCCCCAGGGCAACCAACGGGGCAATTGGTCGCGCCATCGCCAGGTCAAGACCGTTAACCCCAGCGTCCCCAAGCCCACTATAGCCGCCACCAGCCGGTGAAACCACTCCAAAAACACCTGCAGGTCCATCTGTTGCGCCGGCACCACCTGCCCAAAACACAGGGGCCAATCGGGACAGGCCAAACCCGCTTCCATCACCCGCGTCGCACTTCCCAAGGCCATCAACCCCCACGTCGCCAGCGCCAAACCCCAGAGTGCTCGCCGCACCCACACCCGGGGATGGACGCTTCTGACCTGCACCGGCGCACCTGTGGTCGTCATGGATTCCCCCAACCTGACATTCCTGTTCCGTTGTAGATAATGCCGAGCGGGTCATGGCCCAGGTTTAAGGATTTTTTCGGGAGTTGCCCAGCTTCGGCTTGGGGAAGTGCGCGGGGCGCTACACTGCTATATTGAGCGTTCTAGACAACGACTGGGCCATGGCCGGGCACAGCAAGTGGGCCAACATCAAGCGGCAAAAGGCGCGGGTGGATGCCCTCAAAGGCCAAACCTTTGCTAAGCTTTCCCGGGAGATCATCGTGGCAGCGCGCCTGGGACTCCCGGACCCTGCGGGCAATTTTCGGTTGCGCACGGCGATTGCTAAAGCCAAAGCCGCCGGCATGTCCCAGGAAAACATTGAGCGGGCCATTGCTAAGGGTGCCGGTCGCCTGGGTCCCGATACGGAAAACCTGGAATCCGTGCGCTACGAAGGCTATGCCCCCGGTGGTGTGGCCGTTTTGATTGAAGCCCTGACCGACAACCGCAACCGGACAGCCGGCGAAATCCGGGCGGCCTTTAACAAGCACGGCGGCAATTTGGGGGAAACTGGCTGCGTCGGCTGGATGTTTACCCAGGTGGGCTGGATTCCCGTGACCGGCATCACCACAGAAGAAGACCTGCTGGCTGTAGCGTTAGAGGTAGGGGCTACCAGCTACGAGTGGGACGCTCAGACCCCAGCCCTGGTGACGGCGCCTGAGGACCTGGACCGGGTCGCAGCAGCAGTCCAAGCCAAGGGTTATGGCGTTGAGGGGGCGACGACCCGCTGGCAGCCCACCACGACGGTGACCATCACCGACCCAGACCAAGCCCGCAAAGTTCTGCGCCTGCTCGATGTACTGGAGGATTTGGACGATGTACAGAGTGTGACGGCCAATTTTGAAATGGACGACGCCCTACTGGGGGCCACGATGGGACTTTGAACCGGCCATGGATGCCAACGCCTTACTTGCTCGCTATGCCGATGGGGAACGGGATTTCCGCCAGGTCAATCTGAGCGGCGCCGATTTATCGCTGGCCATCCTGCGAGACATCAACTTAAGTTGCGCCAAGTTAGCCGGCACTAGCCTCAATCAGGCCAATTTAACCCGCGCCGATATGAGCCGGGCCATTCTCCGGGAAGCGGATTTGAGCCGAACGATTCTCCGGGAAGCCAACTTGATGTCGGCCAAGCTGGTGGGGGCCTATTTACACCAGGTGGACCTGCAGGAGGCCAATTTGAGCAAGGCCAAGCTCACGGAAGCGGATTTGGTGGGGGCCAATTTGCGGGGGGCCAAGCTGGTGGGGGCCAATCTCAGTCGGGCAGTGCTTATCGAAGCGGACCTGAGCGGTGCCGATTTGAGTGGAGCAGATTTAACCGGCGCTAATTTAAACGATGCCCGGTTGGTGGGGACGAATCTGGCGCGGGCGGATTTGACCCGGGCGGCCTTGCGCAACAGTGACCTGAGCCAGGCCAATTTTTTTGAAGCGGATTTAAGCCGGGCCGTTTTGACCGGTGCCAAGTTGGTGCGGGCGGGATTGAGTGACGCCATCTTGAGCGAAGCCAACCTAGGCAACGCTGACCTGACCGAAGCCCAGTGTATCAATGCTGACTTAGGCCGGACCAATTTGCGGGGGGCCAACCTAACCGGTGCCAACTTAGGCGGAGCCATCCTGGAGCGGGTGGATTTGGGCCATGCCGATTTGACGAGGGCGGATTTGACCGGGGCGGACTTGAGCGGAGTAGATTTACGTCGCACCAATCTCACGGGTGCCCAACTGCGGGGGGCCAGGCTTTGCCGGAGCAATTTAGAGCAGGCCACGCTTCAGGATGCCGACCTCACCGCCGCCGATTTAACCGATGCGCGCCTGATACGGGCAGGGATGCAGAGAGTGCAGCTGGCCCAGAGCAATCTAACGGGGGTAGATTTAACCGGCGCGATTTTGACCGAGGCTGACCTAAGGGGGGCTGTTTTGGTAGGGGCGATTCTCAATCAGGCGGATTTGACCAACGCCAAGTTAGTAGCGGCCGACTTGACGGGGGCGTCTTTGTATGAGGTGCTGGTGCAGGGCGCCGATTTGACCCAGGCTTGTCTGGCCGATGCCTATCTGGAGGCTACTAACCTGGCGGGGGCTTTGTTGACGGAAACAGTGCTACCGGGTTAAGGGGATGGCCCCTGAATAACCAACTCGTAGGGGGGAGATGACTCGTGAGTTGGTGTTCCCACAAACACCCGGTACATGCCTGCGGGCCAATAGCCGGAAATTTGGGGGGGACGGTCCCCAATGGGCGTGGCGCAAAAAGCACCGTCGGGGCCTTGGACGAACACGGTAACGGGAGAGGGACTGTTGACCTGAATCTTGAGATAATCCATCGCTTGGGGTAGGTGCAATTGATGGTGAGGATGCCGGGCAAGGTAACCGCACACGCCACTTTCTACCGGTCCACCCGCTCGCCCCCGCAGCGTTAGCCGCTGGACGGACTGGCTGATTTCTACTGGCCGGGACTGACAGCTACCCAAAATAACCGCGCCGCCCAGTATTCCCAGTAGCCCCCCTTGTCTACCCATGGATGCGACGGTCAGCCCACCGACGAGTGCCCCAGGCGACGGTTGCCATGGCGACAAATCCCAAGGGACTGGCCAGGGGATTGGTCTCCACAGCCGTGAGCCACGGGGGTAGCTCGGGATTGACCCCTAACCAATGCCCCACCCGCACCCAGTAGTAGGCGGTCACTAAACCGGCATGGAAGCCTATGGGCCAGCCCAAGCGCCCCCCACAGGCCAGCCGTCCCCAGGCCAGCGCCAGCCCCAGCACCCATAACCCGGGAAATTGGGGCCAGATGCGTACCAGCACCTCCGGCGGATGAAAAAAATGGGCCAAGGCAAATATCCCGCTACTGCCCCACACCGCACCGCTGACGCCGTAGTCCTGGTATAGCTCCTGCCACAGCCACCCGCGAAAGAGCAGTTCCTCCGCCAGGGCCACCCCCACCCCCAGCGCCAGCCCCTCGCCAACCACGCGCCATGACGGTGGACTCTGCCAGTACAACCACCCCCAACTCGCCTGCAATGTCAGCAACCCGAACAGTGCCCCCACCCCAAGACTCCAGCCCAGCAGCACCTCCTGCCCCCAACGCCGGTTGCATTGCAAACCGTAGAGGCGCCAGGGATCCGGTTCTCCCCGTACAGCCCGACCCCAGAAGTATAAAACACCGACAAATTGCAGATAGAGAATGCCCGTCGCCAGGGAGCGGATAGACCCATCACCGTCCAAAAATGGCCGAAGGAAAGCCACGACGGGCAACCAGACCAGGAGCACCAACCCGACAAAGGCCAACAATCGCCCCGGCAAGGGCCACCGGGTCAGCCGCTTCAGCATTCCGGCTCGATGGTGCTGGTTAAACCCTTACGGCGCAACCCTTCACAGTAAAATTCCGCCGGCTCCAAAGGGCAGATAATGACCAGGGCAACACCGGTGTTGTGGGCCTCCAGCATGATGTTGACCGCTTCTGTCCAGGAAAGACTCGGCACCACCTTCATCAAACACTCCACCACATACTCCATCGTGTTGTGGTCATCGTTGTGGAGCAGCACCTTGTACTGGGGTGCGTGCTGGCGCTGTTGACCGGTTTTCGGTTTTTCCAGGACTTCAGTCGCCATGGCAATCTCCCTCCCTCTTCCCTGTATTTTAACCGGGTGGCCTGCTGACTACCGTTTTACCTGTACGCCCCGCCAAAACGCCACATAGCCCTTGATATTTTGCGCTGCCGGTTTGGGGTCGGGGTAGTACCAAGCCGCGTCGGGGTTCTCTTTGCCGTTGACAACAAGGGTGTAGTAGTGGGCGACGCCCTTCCAACCACAAGTGGTTTGGGTGGTACTGGGGCGGAAATACTCCATCTTGAGGGTCTCCGGTGGGAAATACACATTGCCCTCGACCACCTCGTACCGGTCACTCTCGGCCAAAACTACCCCTTCCCAAATTGCTTGCGCCATCCCTGTCCCGCTGAGTCCACAGTCATTTACATATCTTAACAGTTTAACAGTTAGGATGGTCCCGGGGAAAGTCTGAGTCCGTCTTAGCGGATAGGCAGGGACCTGTCCCCCAAGATCCCCAACCAAGAAGGATGGGAATTATCCCCGCCGCTGGAGATGCTGTTCAATGACTGTAATACAATCGGCTACCGATTTCCCCTGACCCATGGCCGCCACCAACGCCCAATAGGCAGCAGCATGGGTTTGCAACAGTTGTTGCGCTTCCCGTTGGGCCAGTCGGAGTCGCCAGGGCCGTTCCGCCGCCGGAAAGGACTCTAAATGCTGCAGTGCCTGTTGTACATCCATGGCTCCCCCCCGGGCGTCCCCGTAAATCCATTCCTCCGCCGCCACTCCGGCCATCCACATCACCGGGCAGCGGGGCCACAGGGACAAGGGCACCGCCCCCAAACGCACCCCTGCTTCCGTAGGGGGATAACCGCGCTGCCAACTGCTCCAGGGGTCTAGGGTGTAGTCTTCGATGGGAATTCCCAGCAAGTAGGCGACGAGGAAATGCCCCGCTTCGTGATGTAGCACCCGTTCCGACCGCCACAGGCCCAATAGCAGGGTCAACCCCTGGGAGCGCCACAGCCAAGCGTCCGCCGTGGCCAGGCCCAGCAGCACCACCGTTGTCCCGGCAATCCAACTGGGGGAAAAGGGCAGCCATGGACTCAGCAGAGTTGCCAAGCTTAACCCAAACACGACCACCGCTACCCCGTTGACCCAGCGTTCTTCAATCATCGTCCAGCATCGCCTTACCGAACACCGGGGTCATCAGTTCCCCTACCAGCACCGCTGCCAACCACCCATCATCCAGCCAACCCAGTAGGGGGAATACAGCGGGCGAGAGATCCACCGAGCTAGGTAGATACAGCAGCGACCTCGGCACCAGCCACCAGCGATAGGGGGTGCAGGGTATCTCGATACCGGCGTGCGTGAGATGCATATATAAAAAGGAATGGCAGACTCTTCTAGTCTAGTCCGCTGAACTCGGCGATGGCCTATCCCCCCTGGCTACACTGGTTAGCCACCTGCCCCAGCACCAACACCTGGGCGCGGCAATCCCTGGCCCACTTGGCCCATGGGGACGTAGTGTGCACGCCACGACAAACCGCCGGACGGGGACGGGATGGCCGTCGCTGGTATGCCCCACCGGGGGTGCTGACCGCTTCTTTTGTCCTGCAACCGGTGACTGCCTCCCAAATCCCCTGGTTGAGCCTAGCAGCGGGTTTGGCGGTTATTTATGCGGTGGAGGATACGGTTTCCCTGGCACCAGGTACTTTAGGGCTTAAGTGGCCGAACGATGTGGTGCTCCAGGGCCGGAAGTTAGCCGGGGTGCTCTGCGAAGCGTCCCTACCCTGGGCGGTGGTGGGTATTGGTCTCAACCGGGCGGTGGATTGGGCTAAGGTTTTGACGGACCCAACCAGTGGTCTGTCCCCCTCTCAGGTGGCGAGTCTGCTGGAAGTGACGCCCCACCCACCGGACGTGATCACCCTGCTGACCCGGTTACGGCGCTATCTCCTGGAAGCCCACAGTCTCATCCAGCAGGGCAAAGAAGGAAATTTATTGCCCCCATTGCGCCAGCGGGATGTGCTCGATGGCTGTCCCCTCACCATCCGTAGCGGGGAGACCACCATCAGCGGCATTGGATTAGGGCTAGATGACCAGGGGCGGTTACGGGTCCAAGGAGCCGACGGAACGTTGCATGCTTTCACCGCCGGCCATGTAGTGTGCTGGGAACCGTCACGTTTCGTCGGGAATTAACGTCAACACCGCCTGTCCTGCCGTCACCGGTTGCCCCGGTTGGCGCAGGATTTGGGCGACGGTTCCCCCACAGGGCGCTAAAACCTCAATTTCCGTTTTCATGGCTTCAATCACCGCCACCCTATCGCCCTGGTTGACCCGCGCTTGGGGTTGGACATGCACCCGCCAGACCATGCCGCTCACTTCTGTACACACGGCCACCCGTCCTGCGGGAATGTCGGTTTCCGCCGCCGCGTCCTCCACTAGGTCTACCGTCTCGTTGGTGCGGTCAAATTCCCCTGCTGCCACCCAGCGCTCCCGTTCAGCTTGAAAGGCCTGCTGCTGCCGGGTTTTGAAAGCCTGAATCTCGGCGGCATGCTGCTGCAAGAAGGCCAGGTAGTCCCGCAGACGAAACGTTTGTTCGTGGATGTCCAGCTTAACCCGCCCGTAAATGACGTCCTCCCGATAGCGCAGCAACTCGTCGGCGGTGACCGGGAAAAAGCGAATCTGGTCGAAAAACCTTAGCAGCCAGGGGCGAGAAAAGTTGCTGTTGCGCCGGTAGCGGTTCCATACGGGTACGGTGCGGCCCACCAACTGATAGCCCCCCGGCCCCTCCATGCCGTAGATACAGAGATAGGCCCCGCCAATCCCCACCGCATTCTCCGGCGTCCAGGTGCGGGCCGGGTTGTACTTGGTGGTCACCAGGCGATGGCGCGGGTCTAATGGCGTCGCCACCGGTGCCCCCAAATACACATCCCCCAACCCCAGCACCAAATAACTCGCCGCAAAGACGATGTCATAGACCTGCTGGAGGTCCGCCAGGCCGTTGATGCGCCGGATGAACTCCAAATTGCTGGGGCACCAGGGGGCGTCGGCCCGCACCGATTGCCCGTATTTCTCAATGGCCAACTGAATCGCCGGGTCGTTCCAGGACAGGGGCAAATACACGATGCGCGTCGGCACCTCCAGGTCCTGCACGTTGGGTAACTCCCGCTCCGCCTGGGCCAGCAGGGACAACAGTTCCGTCCGGGGCAACTGCCGGTTGTCGTAATGCACTTGCAGTGAACGAATCCCCGGCGTCAGGTCAAGAATTCCCGGTATCCGTTGCGCTTGCAGCCAGGTCATCAGGGCCTGGACCCGAAACCGTAGGGTCAAATCCAGGGTCAAGGGGCCGTATTCAATCAGCAAGTACTTGTCCCCCGCCTGGCGGTAGGTGACTCCCACCGGATGGGTCTCTGGGGTCTCCTGGCGCAGGATTGGGTCGCCCCCGACCGTCAGCGGTTGGGACCGGGGCCGGGGCTGCAACGTGGCCAGTTCCTCCTCCTGCTGCTGTTCCCAGGCCCGGGCTGTGGCCTCGTCAATAGGGACAAACCGCACTGTATCACCTGGTTTGAGTTGCCCGATTTTCCACAACTCCGCCTGCACGATGGTGGCCGGGCAAACAAATCCCCCCAGGCTCGGGCCGTCGCACCCCAGGATGATGGGCATATCGCCGGTAAAATCAATCGTGCCGATGGCGTAGGCGTTGTCGTGGATATTAGACGGGTGCAGTCCCGCTTCCCCCCCATCCGGTCTGGCCCAGGTGGGCTTGGGGCCGATCAGGCGAATCCCCGTGCGGTTGGAATTGTGATGCACCACCCAGGCGTGGCTGAACAACAGGGCCATGTCGTCCGGGGTGAAAAAGTCGGGAGCGGCGTGGGGACCGACCATCACAGCAATCTCCCAGGTGTGGGTGTAGGTGGGGATAAGCGCTGGGGGTAACGCCTGGGGCACATCTTCCCCGAACCAGGGGGTCAAAGGCAGGACATCGCCCGTGCGCAAGGCCCGTCCCCCGTGCCCGCCCAATTGCCCCAGGGTAAAGGTGGATCGGCTCCCCAGGTACATCGGCACCGGCAATCCCCCCTGAATGGCGATATAGGTGCGGCAACCGGGGCCTTGGACGGCCTGAAGTTCCAGCACGCTCCCTGCCGGCACCACCACCGTCTGCCAATAGGGAACCTCCTGACCGTTTAACCGGGCGGGCATGTAGGCCCCCGTCAGACAAATCCGCGTGGGTGCGTTAAACCGCAGGGTCGGCCCCACCAGAGTGCACTCCAGCCCCGCCGCCTCCGGGGGATTCCCCAACAAACGGTTACCCCAGCGAAAAGCCAGGTGGTCCATTGGTCCCGACGGCGGCACCCCCACGTCCCAATAGCCCAACCGTCCTGGGTAATCCTGCACGGTGGTCAGGGTCCCCGGCGTCAGGACGTCTATGGTTTGGGGGCGATAGACCACCTCCGCCAGCCAGCGGGTGTGCACCTCCCCCTGTTGCATCGCCGGTGTCCCCAGCACCTGTTGCAGGTACTCGCAATTGGTGACGATGCCGGCTAAAGTGGTTTGCGCCAAAGCTGCCTGTAACCTGTGCAGGGCCTCGGTTCGGTTGGCTCCGTAGGCAATGGCTTTGGCCAGTAGGGGGTCATAGAAGGGCGTCACCTCCGTCCCCGTTTCCAGCCAATGGTCCCAACGAATCCCTAGCCCCAGGGTCACTTCCGTCAACACCCCCGCGCTGGGCTGGAAATTTTTGTGGGGGTCTTCGGCGTAGATACGAGCTTGGATGGCATGTCCCCGGGGGTTGGGGGTCCAGGTGTCGAAAAAACTCCGGTCCCCGGCCGCCAGACGCACCATCCACTCCACCAAATCCACCCCCCAGACCAGCTCCGTGACCCCGTGCTCCACCTGCAGGCGCGTGTTCACCTCCAGGAAATAGAACTGCGCCGTCTGCACGTCATAGATAAATTCCACCGTGCCTGCGGACTGGTACTGCACCGCTTCCCCCAACCGTTGGGCCGCCTGGGCCAAGGCTTGACGAACCGCCTCAGGTAATCCCGGCGCTGGGGTTTCTTCGATCACCTTCTGGTGGCGGCGTTGGGTGGAGCAGTCCCGTTCCCCCAGCGTCAGGACACGCCCCTGGCCATCCCCAAAAATCTGCACCTCCAGATGGCGCGCCCGGGGAATGTACTTTTCCAAAAACACCCCAGCGTCCCGGAAATGGGCCTGGCTGAGCCGTTGCACCTGGTCGTAGGCCGCCGCCAGTTCCTCCGGGTTGTGGCAACAGCGCATCCCAATGCCCCCGCCGCCGGCGGTACTTTTAAGCATCACCGGGTAGCCGATGGCCGCCGCCGCCTCTTGCGCCTCCTGTAGATCCTTTAATAAAGACGTGCCAGGTACCAGGGGGATACCGCAGGCTTGGGCTAGGGAGCGGGCCACGTGCTTAAGACCGAATTGGTGCACCTGCTCGGGTTTGGGGCCGATGAAAACGATCCCCTGTCGGGTGCAGGCTTCGGCAAAATCCGCATTTTCACTGAGGAACCCATACCCCGGGTGAATCCCCTGGGCGCCGCTGGCCTGGGCGATGGCCAAAATCCGCTCCCCCTGCAGATAGCTCTCACTGGCCAGGGTGCCCCCTAGGGGATAGGCTTCGGTGGCCATTTGCACTGGGAGACTATGGCGGTCCGGCTCAGAATAAACGGCAACGCTGGCTATCCCCAACCGGTTGAGCGTACGGATGAGGCGACAGGCGATCTCCCCCCGGTTAGCCACCAAAACCTTGCGCAACACTAGGCCGCGTCCCAAATCAACAGCCGAATAGGGGTGGGGTTATAGGCGTTACAGGGGTTGTTGATCTGGGGGCAGTTGGAAATCAGCACCAACACGTCCATCTCCGCCCGCAGGTCCACATATTTCCCCGGCGCCGAAATCCCATCTACGATTTCCAGACGCCCGTCCGCCGCCACCGGCACATTCATAAAGAAATTGATATTGCTCACCAGGTCCCGCTTGTGCAGGCCGTACTTGCTTAGCTCCAGCAGGTAGTTCTCCACGCAGGCGTGCAGGTGCTTTTTGTGCAGGCCATAGCGCACCGAATTGCTCTCCATGCTGCAGGCCCCCCCCAGGGTGTCGTGACGACCGCAGGTATCGGCCACCACCGTCATCAATACATTCCCCAGGTTAGAAAGCAGTTGTGTACCGGCAGTGATAAAGATATTCCCCTGGCGCACAATGGTATCAGGGGCACTGTAGCGCTCCGAGGGGTCGTGGGCGTTGTAGATCAACGTATCCACCGCCTGGTTCCCCTCCAGGTCCACGATGCGCAGGATTTGCCCCTTGGTCACCACCTTGGACCAGGGTTGTCGGGCCGGCAATTGGTAGTCGTAAACCGCTTGGGCCGGGTCTAACACACGCTCCGTTGTCGCCACCATCGTTACCAACCTCCTTGAGCAGACCGAGTTTACATCCCGTAGGTAGGCATGAGGGGTCGTTGCGCCCACCAGGTGTCCGTATTGATAAACGCCCGCTTCACCTCCTCATTGGCCGTGCGGCACAGGTCCTCCGGTCCCGGCGCGGGGGAACGCCACACCGTCAACTGCACCGGCGGCGGGTTGTAGGTGGTTTCCGGGTGCAGTACATGGGGGCAATTGGCCACTACTACTAACACATTCATTTCCGCCCGCAGGTCCACGTAACTCCCCGGTTTAGCCGCCGTCCCATCGTAGTGCAGCTCACCGTTGGGGCCTACCGTCACCCGGCTAAACAAATTCACACAGGGCATCAAATCCCGACGGGTCATCCCCCACTTGCCCAGCGCCCGCAAAAACTGGTCCCGGGCGTTATGGAAATCCCGCCGACCCCATTTGTCATCGCCGCCTTCGCCGTACTTGGCGCGGTTACTCTCCGGCGTACTCCAGCCGCAAATCAGGTCATGGCCATTGGACGTATCCTCCGTGAGGGAAAACAACACCCGGCCCATATCCGAATACAGCACCATGCCCTTGCGCAAAAAGGCATTGAACTGAATCTTGGCCGTATCCGCCACATTCAAGCGCTCCATGGTCCGGTCTGCGTTGTAGGCAATCAGGGAAACCCCATGGGACCCACCCAAATCCGTGATGCGCAGCGTTTGCCAACGGGGGATAATGCCATGCCAGTAGGCGCCGCCAGGCAGCTTTTCCGACCAGACCACCAACTCCGGCGCCAGCGGGGGTGTTTCGACCGTTGCCACCATACCTGTCACCTCCTAAACCAAACAACGAAGCCCAGGAGTTCCGCCATCCAGCCTGTATCCAGACCTTCAGCACGTCCTCCCGGGCTTTTATCCCGCCGTGTGACCGCTACCGATTGCGGTAACGGCTTGCTTCTCTCGGACCAGTCACGGCTCTGGCCGCCGGAACCCTAGAAGCTCTCCTGCCTTATAGGCCCACCATAGCCCCACTCCCCTAACGAAACCGTCATCTACGCTACTTTTTACAAAAATTTACCCAGCGATCTGGGCTGGGGGATGACCGTGCAGATAAGCCAGCAGGAGTTTTTGCTGGTGGAGAATGCGAGCCTCCAGGGGGTGGACCGGTCCGGGTTGGTAAGCGCCGCTGGCGTAGCCCCGTTGCACCGATTCGGCAATCGCCACATCTTCGCCCACAAACGCTGCCAGTTCCGCCAGCACCTCCGCCAGAGGCGCGTCCGGTGATCCGTAGATGTCCGTCACCACTTGACACCGGTCTACTGCCACCGGGTCAATGCGCAGGGAAATGAACATGCCATCCGGCAGGGCCAGCAGGTGCCAATTGGGAAACACGCCGAAGGTGTAGAAATGGGTTTGGTTCTCGAGGGGCAAATCGCGACGCACCCGGCGGCGGGCCAACCAGGTCGGGGGCACCGGCGTCACCAGGGCATTGACATAGCTGCCGAAGCAATGCCGGTAATGGCGCACCGGCCCCTGCAACCGATGCAACGTCCGAGCATGGGCCACCGCCACGTGGTAATCGCAAAGGGTGTTGTCGTGATAAACCTTCCAGTTGCAGGCTACCGGGCGGGTATGGTGGTGTAACCAGCGCCATTCCCCCTGGGCATAGCCGGCCAAGACCTGGGCCATGGGGGCTAAATACACCGGCAGGGGGGGCACCTGGGGCTGGAAACTGACAAACAACAACTGCTGCCAGACCGCTACCTGCACCGGTCGCAGGGGGTAGTCTTGGGCGCAAAAATCACTGCCCCATCCCTTCTGCTGCGCCGTCGCCCGCAATTGCCCCTGCAGGTCATAGACCCAGGCGTGGTAAGGACACACCAGCCGCTTCCTCGGGAAAACCCCCGGCTCCGGACATAGTTCCATTCCCCGGTGGGGACACAGGTTGTAAAACCCCCGCAGTTGGCCCCCTTCATCCCGGATGACCAGCAGACTCCGCCCGGCCAAGGAAGTCGCCCACACCGTCCCTGGTGTTGCCACCCGTTCGGCTGGCCCCAGGTACAACCAGGTCTGATGAAAAATGCGGGCCTGCTCCAGGGGTATCCATACCGGGTCGGTGTAATGTTCCGCCTGAAGTAAAAAAAACTCTCGCTCCATACTGCTTTTGTCAAAACAACCCAACGATTTAGACTGGACCGGCGCTTCCCCGCCTGCCCACCGTCGCCCCATCCTGTCGGCTCATCTCCCCGGAAAATGGTATTCCCAATAACTTTTTTACAAAAATTTACAATTAAAAAAATTGGGGGCCTATATTAGGTATGGGGCGATGGCGACCCGGAAAAAATGTATTTTTAGATACTGTTTTTGGCGAAATGAAATTCGCTATGGTGGGAATGAGCCTGTGGCTGGGGCTGCCAGATGGACACAGGCTTTAGGACGTGCAGGTTTGTATCGCCATGGGACGAAAGTCATCTCAGCTTGCTGGGATTTTGTTTGCCTTGACCTTGGTTTTAGCGGTTAGTTGTGGCCTTGGCAATAGGCCCTCTGATGCGGTGGTGGTGCGGCTGGGATTTAGCGCCTGGCCCGGTTGGTTTCCCTGGCAGGTGGCCCAGGAAAAAGGGATTTTTCAACAGCATGATGTGCAGGTGGAGTTGCAGTGGTTTGACAGCTACACGGATTCGCTAAACGCGCTGAAAGCTGAACAGTTGGATGCCAATTCCCAAACCTTGAATGACACCATTAGTGCCGTAGCTGGTGGTGCGGATCAGGTGGTGGTGTTGGTGAACGACAATTCCACTGGCAATGACCAGATCATTGTGCGGCAAGGGATCGATACCCTGGCGGATTTAAAGGGTAAACGCTTGGCGGCGGAAGAGGGAACCGTGAGTCACTTTTTCCTATACCTGGCCCTTGAGCGAGCGGGGTTGACGCCAGCAGATATTACGTTTGTACCCCTGGAAACCGGAAAAGCGGCGGCGGCCTTTGCGGCGGGTCAAGTGGACGGAGTGGCGGTTTTTGCCCCCTTTACCACCCAAGCCCTCAAGCGACCGGGAAGTAAAGTGCTCACCAGTTCAAAGGATTTTCCGGGGGCGATTTCAGACCATTTGGTGTTCACCCGCCGCTTTGTGGAGCAACATCCTGACCAGGTGCAGAAGGTGGTGGATGCCTGGTTTGACACGATCCGCTACATCCAGGACCACCCCGACGAGGCATTGACCATCATGGCCCAACGGGCGGGGGTTTCGGTGGCGGAGTACCAACAATATGCAGCGGGGACCCGCATTTTTACGGCCCAGGAAAACGTGGCGGCGTTTCAACCAGGCCAAGATCTAACCTCCCTGCCGTTTGCCACCCAGAAAGTCAGTGCTTTTTTGGTGCAAATGGGCTTTGTGCAAACGCAACCGGATGGGAGCCGGTTATTGGACGGGCGGTTTGTACAGGCGCATGTCGCTAGGGCACAGGGGCTATGACGACTGACCCGACTCCCCCTAAGCAAACGCCGGCCTCTTCCCTGCGGCCATCGGTGTTCTGGCGTTTGGCAGAGGACATTCCCGCACCCCTGTACCGGCGGTTGATGCTGGTGTCGGTGGTGACCCCCCTGGTGCTGTGGTGGTTGTTGACGACCTTTGGGCAAGTCGACCCCAAGTTTTTGCCGGCGCCGGGGCAGGTAGTTACCGCGGCCGGGCGGCTGGGGGCATCAGGGGAGTTGTGGCAGGACACCTGGGCCAGTTTACAACGGGTGGGGATGGGGTTTGGCTTGTCGGTGCTGGTGGCGGTGCCCCTGGGGGTATTGATGGGGTGTTTCCAGAGTCTGCGGGCGCTGGGGGAACCTCTGTTTGGCTTAATGCGTTACATGCCGGCGCCGGCGTTTATTCCCCTGTTAATTCTCTACCTAGGCATTGACGAAGCACCCAAAATTGCCCTGATTTTTATCGGCACCTTTTTCTACAACGCTTTGATGGTAATGGACACGGTGAAATTTGTCCCCAAGGAACTGATTGAGGCGACCTATATGTTGGGGGGCAATCGCTTCAATACGGTGGTGCGAGTGATTTTTCCCCATGTGTTGCCGGGGATTTTGGATGCCTGTCGGATCAATTTTGCGTCGGCCTGGCAGTTGGTGATCGTGGCGGAACTGGTGGCGGCAACCGAAGGCTTGGGACGGCGGATTAGTTTGGCGGGCAGGTTTCTGCGGACGGATGAAATTTTTGTGGGCTTGATAGTGATTGGTTTGATTGGGTTGGGGTTGGATTTATTGTTTCAGTATTTGGTGCGGGTGACCTGTCGGTGGGCCCATCCCGAATGAAGGTTTTTTGTTGTTTTTGCGGAGGTCGCGGTATGTTTCTGCAGGTGCGTCAGTTGACCAAAGTGTTCTCTACTCGGCAAGGGCCGTTGTTGGTGCTGGAGGATATTAATTTTTCCGTAGCCCAGGGGGAATTTGTTTGTGCGGTGGGGGCGTCCGGTTCGGGAAAGTCCACGCTGCTGCGGCAAATTGCCGGGTTGGACCAGCCGACGCGGGGCGGGGTGTGGATTGACGGCCAGCGGGTGACGGGTCCGGGAGCCGACCGGGGGATGGTGTTTCAGCATTACACGCTCTACCCTTGGATGACGGTGCAACAAAACGTGGAGTTCGGCCTGAAGTTACAGGGGGTGCCCCAGCGGGAACGGCGGGAACGGGCGCGCTATTACCTGCAAGTGGTGGGATTGAGCGCCTTTGCCCAGGCCCTCCCCCGGCAGTTGTCCGGTGGCATGAAACAGCGGGTGGCCATTGCCCGGGCACTGGCGGCGGAACCCCGGTTGCTCCTGTTGGATGAACCGTTCGGGGCGCTGGATTTGCACACCCGGGAGATGATGCACGAGTTCCTGATGGACCTGTGGCAGCGCACGGGCTTGACGGTGTTCATGATCACCCACGATGTGGAGGAGGCGGTGTTTTTGGCGACGCGAATTTTGGCCCTGAGTGCGCGTCCTGGTCGCATCGTGCGGGAGATGACGGTGGAGTTGCCGGACCGTCGCCAGGGGGTGATGGCCATCAAACGGCATCCCCACTTCCATGACTACCGGGACGAACTAGTGATGCTCCTGCGGCAGACGGGTCAGGCGGCCCACCAGCGGTCCATGGCCCTGGCGGCCTGACATGGGGGTCCGGTTTGACCTGGGTTCCCTGCGCCGGGCCTATCTAACGGGTGAACTCACGCCGACCCAGGTGGTGGAGGAGGTATACGCCCGCATTGCCTATTACAGCGACCCGGCGGTGTGGATTTACCTGGCCCCCCAACCGGAAACCTTGGCGCGGGCGGCCCACCTAGAAACGCAAAACCCGGCGGATTTTCCCCTGTACGGGATTCCCTTTGCCATCAAGGACAACATTGATTGGGCAGGTGTACCCACAACGGCCGGTTGTCCGGGTTTTGCCTATACCCCATCCGTATCTGCTCCGGTGGTGGCCAGTTTGCTGGCAGCCGGCGCCATCCCTATAGGCAAAACTAACCTGGACCAGTTCGCTACGGGGTTGGTGGGGACCCGGTCGCCCTACGGAATTTGCCGCAATCCCTGGCATCCCGACTACATTCCCGGTGGGTCGAGTGCGGGGTCGGCGGTGGCGGTGGCGGCGGGGCTGGTGAGCTTTAGTTTGGGGACGGATACGGCAGGTTCGGGGCGGGTGCCGGCGGCGTTGAACGGGATTGTCGGTCTCAAGCCTACGCGGGGTTATGTCAGTACGCGGGGTGTGGTGCCGGCGGTGCGCAGTTTGGATTGTGTGTCCATCTTTGCCCAGAGGGTGACAGACGCCCAGCAAGTGTTGCAGGTGATAGCCGGGTTTGACCCAGCAGACCCTTTCTCCCGGCAACCATCGCCCCCACCGGCCTTGGCCACAACAACCCTGCGTCTGGGGGTTCCCCCGCCGGATCAACTGGACTTTGGGGGGGACCCAGCGGCAGCCCAAAATTACCAGGCGGCCATCCAGCGGTTTGTGACTCTTGGCGCTCAGGCGGTGACCGTAGATATTCAGCCGTTTCTCGCAGCCGGGGAATTGCTCTACGAGGGGGCCTGGTTGGCCGAACGCACGGCAGCCGTCGGCGAGTTTCTCAAACAGGACCAAGCGGGGATCGACCCCACCGTGCGCCAGATCATCCTGGCAGGGCAGGGCATCAGCGGGATGCAGGTGTTCCGGGATACATACCGTTTGCAGGCCCTGCGGCGGGAAACAGAAACCCTGTGGCGGGAGATGGATATGTTGGTGTTGCCGACCATCGGCACAGCCTATCGGGTGCAGGAGGTGCTGGCCCAGCCCGTGGAACTGAACCGTCGTCTGGGGCGCTACACCAACTTTGTGAATTTGCTGGATCTGTGCGCATTGGCCTTGCCCAGTGGTTTTCAGACCGATGGGTTGCCTACCGGCATTACGGTGATGGCCCCGGCCTGGCGGGATGAATGGTTATGTCAGTGGGGGGCCCGTTATCAGGCGTTAGGGGAGGAGACAGACCGATGGACGATGCCTGGGTGCGGCTAGCGTGGTGGTCGCCCATTTGAGGGGACAACCCTTGAATGGGGAATTACGGGCGTGGCAGACTCGGTATGGGCGCACCTGTACCACGGCTCCCCTCTACCGGCTCTATGCCCTGCTGGGGGGGGAAACCTAGCGAAACCGGGTCTCCTGCGCCAACCCCCCGGACAACCGGGCTAGGCCATTGAAGTCGAGGTGTGGGAACTGCCGGTTGCAGGTTTTAGTCGGCTGGTGGTCGGGATCCTTGAACCTCTGGGCATGGGGACGGTGGTGCTGGCGGATGGGGGACGGGTCAAGGAATTTTTGTGCGAGTCCTTTGCGGTCGTCAATGCTCCAGATATTTCTCATTGCGGGGGTTGGCGGGCTTATTTACACGCCCACTATACTGGGTCGTAGCCGTCAGGAATTGATGGCGATGGTTTTTGGGCAGCGGTTATGGGCAAGCGCTATGAGATTGTTGATGGGGAATTGTATGTGACGCGGGCGCCCCACAGCCAGCATCAAAAAATTGATGGTCGGCTTTTTGCTGCCTTGGAGCCGTGGTCTTGTCAAACCACCCTGGGTGAGGCGGAACTAGGGGCAGGGTTGATTCTGGGTGACCAGAATGATGTGATTCTTAATGTGATGTGGATGACGAAAGCTCGACACCAGACCCTGATGGATGAAGTGGGGCATTTTCGCCGAGCACCAGAGCTGGTAGTTGACGTGTTATCTCCTGGTGCGGAAAACGAAAAACGAGACCGGCAACTCAAGCGAAAACTCTACTCAACCCATGGTGTTTGGGAGTGCTGGATTGTCGAAGGGGTGAACCGGCAAGTAGAGGTGTATCAGCAGGTCGAGGGCCAACTAAAACATGGAGCAATGCTCGATCAGGATGACCTGTTAACCTCACCGTTGTTACCCGGTTTCGCCTGTCCATCAAAGGAGATTTTGGGCTAAGGATGGGACATGGCCAGTGGCCGCACCCATGATCGTCTGATTCTCTGGACGGCACCGCTAGTGGGTTTGACAACGGGGTATGTCACTGGTGGTGGCCATTGGCCTTGGCTGGTCATGGGGAGCTATGTGTTTAGTGGGTTGATGTTCAGTGGGGATTTGGATATTCCCTCGCGGCAGTGGCGGCGCTGGGGCTGGCTGCGTTTTCTATGGATTCCCTACCAAAAAATCTGCAAACATCGCTCGTTTTGGTCCCATGGATTGCTGGTAGGAACACTCGGGCGTTTGCTGTATGTGAGTGTGATTTTGGGCATTCCTCTGATCTGCGGGTGGGCTTGGCAGGGCTGGCAGGGAAAACCTTGGCCCTGGTGGCAATGGTTGTGGGATTATGGGGGGCGATATAGGGGGGAGTTGCTGGCTATTGGGGTGGGATTGGAACTGGGGGCTTGGAATCATTCCCTGGCGGATTGGATCAGTTCTCGTTGGAAAAAATGGCGCTCCTAATGCCGGGAACCTGGGACGCCTAAATCCCATCTACAATGACAGATAGAACACTGGTTGGCTCGCAGCAGGGGGGATGCGTCATGAAGCAGAAATGGTGGCTTGGGGCCATGGCGCTGGGGGCAATGGCGATGGGCGCTCCGGCGATGGCCAATCCCGGTTATAGCTCCTACTGGTACCACCAACCCGTGGTGTTTCCCTATCGGCAGGTGACGCCTTTTGCTCCTTCCCCGGTCCTGCCGCGCGGTGGGGTGGTGTATGTGGCTCCCCTGCACAGCCCGGTGGTTCTGCCGTCGGCGGTTACGGTTTATCCCTACGTGAACTACAACTCCCGCACGGGGTTTTCCTATGGGTTTACGGCGCTGCCGGCGGTGAACTATCCGGTGGTGGGGGGATACGCCACGCCTCTGTACGGCCCTGGTTTTGTCGTTTACCCCAACGTTCCCCGTTACTAGCGGTCCCTTTTTGCGCTAGGATGCCTGGCGGGAGCGGCTGGTGATG
This sequence comes from Gloeomargarita sp. SRBZ-1_bins_9, assembly GCA_039794565.1. Classification (NCBI taxonomy): domain Bacteria; kingdom Bacillati; phylum Cyanobacteriota; class Cyanophyceae; order Gloeomargaritales; family Gloeomargaritaceae; genus Gloeomargarita; species Gloeomargarita sp. SRBZ-1_bins_9. The sequence continues at coordinate 253,356 of JAUQVX010000002.1, forward strand.
GGAAACGATGCGCATTGCCCTGTTTACGGAAACTTTCCTGCCTAAGATTGATGGGATTGTGACCCGCTTGCGCCATACGATTCGCTGGTTGGGGCGTATGGGGGATGAGGTGTTGGTGTTTGCCCCGGCGGGAGCACCCCGGGAGTACTGCGGTGCCGAGGTGGTGGGGGTAGCGGGCACGCCCTTGCCCCTGTACCCGGAACTGAAGCTGGCATGGCCCCACTGGGGAATTGGCCAGAAGCTCAAGGCGTTTCGCCCGGATGTGGTGCATGTGGTAAACCCGGCGGTGCTGGGGGTGGGGGGACTGGTGTTTAGCAAGTGGTACCGGTTGCCCCTGGTGGCGTCCTACCATACCCATTTGCCGCGCTATTTGCCGCACTACGGGCTGGGGGCGCTGGAGGGGCTGCTGTGGACGTTGCTGCGGATGGGACACAACCAGGCGCGGCTGAATTTGTGTACGTCCACGGCCATGCTGGAGGAGTTGCGGCGCAACGGCATTGAACGGCTGGCGCTGTGGCAGCGGGGGGTGGATACGGAGTTGTTTCACCCGGGGCGCTACTGTCCCCAGATGCGGGCGCGGCTGACGGGGGGACACCCGGAGGCTCCCCTGCTGCTGTATGTGGGGCGGCTGTCGGCGGAAAAGGAAATCGAACGGTTGCGGCCTTTGTTGACGGCGCTGCCTGAGGCCCATCTGGCACTGGTGGGGGATGGTCCGCACCGGGAGGCGCTGGCGCAGTATTTCGCGGGTACCAACACCCACTTCATCGGTTACCTGGAGGGGGAAGCCCTGGCCCAGGCCTTCGCCAGCGCGGATGTGTTTGTGTTTCCGTCTTGCACCGAGACTCTGGGGCTGGTGTTACTGGAGGCGATGGCAGCGGGGTGTCCGGTGGTGGCGGCCCGACGGGGAGGGATCACAGACATCGTGCAGGATGGGGTCAACGGTTATTTGTTTGAGCCGGAGGAGGAAATGGGGCTGATTGGGGCGGTCCGGCGGGTGTTGGCTGCCCCGGAACAACGGCAGCGGTTGCAGCAAGCGGCGCGTCAGGAGGCCCAACGGTGGGGCTGGGACCAGGCCACGGCCCAGTTGCGCCGGTACTACCAACAGGTGGTCCAGTGTTGACCCTGGAGAGCCGGTTTCAGGGGTGTCTTTTGGGGGCATGGCTGGCCTGGCAACGGGTGGGGGATACCACCTGGGGCGTTTGGCTAGAGCAGGGATGTCGCTACTGGACGGGACAAAGCGCCCAAGCACCGGTGGCGACGATGGCGGGGGAGGCGTTGCTGTTGCTGTTGCCGGGGTTGTTGCTAGGCTACCCGGAACCGGCCAAAGTTGCAGAAATGGTGCTGACGGCGGGGTTGCCGGAGGTGGTGAGTGCCTGGGCGCAGGTGTTGCATGGAGCGTTGCAGGGACAACGGGGCGACCCCCTGGCCGATACGCAAACCTGGCCGGAGCTGGCCCAATCGGTGGCGGATTTCCAGAGCGACCCCGATGACCCGGTAACGACTTTGACGTTGGCTCACCGGCAGGGACGTTCTGCTTTGGCGCTGGGGCTGACGGGCTGGTTGTTGGGGGCCTATGGCGGGGCAACGGTTTTTCCGGCCCACTGGGTGGTGCGGCTGCCGGATACCCAATGGCGGGAGATGGGCACGGCCCTGTTGGCGCGGTGGGCGGGGGTGCGCTTCGGCCGAGGACCTTGGGCGGTTGGTGCGCTGTGAACCTTTTTGACAGGTGGGTGGGTTTATCCTGGAGCGCAGCTTGGCCCTGAGCTACCATAGGGGAGTGGGTTGAGGCTGTCTTCGCCAAAGGAGTCCGCGCGTGCATCTTAGCGAAATTACCCATCCGAATCAGTTGCATGGTCTGTCTATCCCCCAACTGGAGGCCATCGCCCGGCAGATTCGGGAAAAGCATCTCCAGACAGTGGCCGTTAACGGGGGACACCTGGGGCCGGGGTTGGGGGTAGTGGAACTGACCCTGGCGCTGTACCAGACGCTGGACTTGGACCGGGATAAGGTGATTTGGGATGTGGGGCACCAGGCCTATCCCCACAAGTTGATTACTGGGCGCTACCACCAGTTCCATACCCTGCGGCAAAAGGGAGGGATCGCCGGATACCTGAAGCGCTCGGAAAGCCGCTTTGACCATTTTGGGGCGGGGCATGCTTCCACGAGTATTTCGGCAGCGCTGGGGATGGCCATTGCCCGGGACCTGAAGGGGGAAGATTTCAAGGTGGTGGCGATTATTGGCGATGGGGCCTTGACGGGGGGGATGGCCCTGGAGGCGATTAACCACGCGGGCCATTTGCCCAAGACCCGGCTGCTGGTGGTGCTCAACGACAACGAGATGTCCATTTCTCCCAATGTGGGGGCGATTCCCCGTTATTTGAACAAGCTGCGCCACAGTCCGCCGGTGCAGTTTTTAACCGAGAACCTGGAGCAGCAGTTCAAGCACCTGCCCTTTGTGGACGAGGCCCTGGCCCACAACGTGAAGGAGGGGATGAAACGCCTGATGGTGCCCAAGGTGGGGGCGGTGTTTGAGGAACTGGGCTTTACCTACTTTGGGCCGGTGGATGGGCATAACATTGCGGAAATGATCGAAACGTTCAATCGCGCCCACCAAATTTGCGGCCCGGTGCTGGTGCATGTGGTGACGGTCAAGGGCAAGGGCTATGAGGTGGCGGAGCGGGACCGGGTGGGGTATCATGCCCAAAACCCCTTTGACCTGACCACCGGTAAACCCAAGCCCAGCAGTAAACCCAAACCCCCCAGCTACTCCAAGGTGTTTGGGGAGACGCTCACCCGCCTAGCCAAAGACAACCCCCGGATCATCGGCATTACGGCGGCCATGGCCACAGGGACGGGCCTGGACATCCTGCAAAAACAGTGCCCCAAGCAGTGTATTGATGTGGGGATTGCCGAGCAGCACGCGGTGACTTTGGCGGCGGGGTTGGCCTGTGAGGGGATGCGGCCGGTGGTGGCTATTTACTCCACCTTTTTGCAGCGGGCCTACGACCAAATTGTGCATGATGTGTGTATCCAGAACTTGCCGGTGTTTTTCTGCATGGACCGGGCGGGGATTGTGGGGGCGGATGGGCCGACGCACCAGGGGATGTATGACATTGCCTACCTGCGCTGCCTGCCCCACATGGTGTTGATGGCCCCTAAGGATGAGGCAGAAATGCAGCGGATGATCGTCACGGGCATCCAGTACACGGAGGGTCCGATTGCCATGCGCTATCCCCGGGGCAATGGCTACGGTGTCCCCTTGATGGAAGAAGGTTGGGAACCGTTGCCTATTGGTAAGGGGGAACTGCTGCGCCACGGCCAGGATGTGTTGATCGTCGCTTACGGTTCGATGGTGGTGCCGGCGCAACAAACGGCGGAATTGCTCCAGGAACAGGGAATTGCTGCGGCGGTGATCAACGCCCGTTTTGCCAAGCCCCTGGATACGGAACTGATCCTGCCTTTGGCGCGGGAGATAGGCCGGGTGGTGACGATAGAAGAAGGGTGTCTGATGGGGGGCTTTGGCAGTGCGGTGGCGGAGGCCTTGTTGGACGCCGGTTTGACCTTGCCGGTGCTGCGCATTGGGGTACCGGACATACTGGTGGAACACGCCCAGCCGGAGGAGTCCAAAGCCGACCTAGGATTAACGCCACCCCAGATGGCGGAGCGCATCTACCGCTTTGTCCGGCCAGAACTCCGGTTGCCGGTGACCGCCTAGGGGGTTCCCTGACGTCAGGCAGCTTGGGGGGCGACGGTGGCCTGATGCACCCATGTGCGGAGTTGCTGCGCCACCAGTTCCGGGTACTCCAGCATGGCGAAGTGGCCGCAGCGGGGCAATTCCCAGACAATATCTTCGCCAGCCTGGAAGCGGGCATGAAAACTGGCCAGGTGCCGCACATAGATCACCGGCATGATGGGGTCCTCTTGACCGGCAATCAAATAAAGGGGCTGGGACAAGCGACTCACGACCTGGGGGAGCCGGTGAACTTCCGCTTCCGTTGTAGCCGCCAAAAGGGTTTCTCGAGCCGCTTGGGGACAGGCCCGCAACCAATCCTGCAGGCGTTGTTTCCCCCACTGCACCGGCAAGGGACGCACCACCCCACTGCGGGCAAAAAACCAGCCACCCCCCGGCAACCACTGCATCCAACGGGAGCGCCAGCGTACCAACTGCACCCCCAGGCGGCGAAACCGGTCAAATTCCTGCTGGAGGTAAATACCCCCCCCCGCATTCACCCCAATCACCCCGTTGACCAGGTTTGGCAACTGGGCGGCTGCCAATAGCGCCACGCTCGCTCCTAAGGAATGCCCCACCAACCAACAGGTTTGGATACCCAAGTGGGCTAACAAATCCCCCAAATCCTGGGCATAGCTATCCAGGGAGAAGGTGCAGTGGTTATAGGTCGGTTGGGAAGCCCCAAATCCCCGCAAATCGTAGGTCACACAGGCAAAGTCATCCTTGAGTAAATCCACTAGGGGCTGCCAGTAGTGCCGACTCAACAACCAACCATGAATGAAAACCAATACCGGGCCCTTGCCCACCCATTCATAAACATGAGGGACACCCCGGATAGTGATGGTCGGCATGGGATGACATCACCGTCTATGCTGCCTGTAATCCATCCTATCAGATGACCTCTACAGGGCCAAAGCTATCAAAGCCATCTATGTAACCTACCAGCTAGACTTAACTACGCCTGGCAACAAGCCTTGCAACGCCATCTCCCGTAGGGCATTGCGACAGAGACCAAAATCCCGGAAATAGCCGCGGGGACGCCCGGTCAACCAGCAGCGATTGCGCAAACGATTGGGGGCGCTGTTGCGGGGCAAGCGTTGGAGTTGCCGGTGGATCGCCAGCTTTTCTTCCCACGTCTCCGCCATGGCAAATTGTTGCTTGAGTTGTTCCCGTTTGGCGCGGTACTTGTTCACCAGACGTTGCCGGCGCTTCTCCCGCTCCACCATGCTCTTTTTGGCCATACCCCTCCCCGGTAGCAAACGCAATTTCTTATTATCCCTACAGAAAACTTTGCTCGTCAAGGGGAGCAAGATTGTACCCTAGAAGCTAAAAAAGGAGCACCAGGTATGGCCAAGTTTCGGATTGGACAGCGGGTCCGAATTGTCCGCCTGCCGGCCTATGTGAAGACGGCGGAACCGATGCCCATGTTGCGCTCACCCCAGGTGCTTGAGCTGGGGGAAGAGGGGGTTATCCTGGCCTATAGCCCCGGCGGTGAATGGAGTGTGCGGTGCCAGCGGGGGGCCTATTTACTGGCGGAACAGTATCTGGAGGCGGTGGAGCCATGAACCGGTCGCAGGAGCAACAGCACCCCCTTTACCACGTGGACCGGCAGGTGGTGGATCAGTTGCTCGGCAGTACTCCCGATGATTACACCTTAGCAGAATGGGCGCGGCTATACATCCGCTATCAGAACTTTCCCGGCGCCCGTGACATTCAGCGGGATTTGGCGCAGGTTTTGGAGCGTTGGGGCTTGGATGTGGAGGAGGTCTTTCGGCGCACCCGAGCGATTCATCAACAGGGTAAAGTTTATGGCAGTCGCGTGATCACTCAAGAGGACTGGAACTAAACCCCCTATGGATTGGCCCTACGTGACTGCCGGGATTCCGGATGAGGCCTTTGAGCGCTTGCCCGGCATCCCCATGAGCAAACGGGAATCCCGCGTGCTCATCCTGTCACAACTGTACCTGCAAAAAAATTCCGTGGTTTGGGACATTGGCGCCGGCACGGGGACGATTGCCATTGAAAGCGCGCTGCTGTGTTCGGAGGGCCAGGTCATGGCCATCGAACGGGACGAGGACGTGGTGGGCCTGCTCCAGCGCAATCGGGAGCGGTTTGGGTTACAGAACCTGACCATCGTAGCCGGACATGCCCCCGATTGTCTCCGCGACATTCATCCCCGACCGGACCGCATTTGCTTAGAAGGGGGACGTCCCATTGAGGGGGTGCTCAGGGTGGCATGGGGCTACTTGCGCCAGGGGGGGCGGGTGGTCACGGCAACCGATAGCCTGGAGGCTTTCTACAACCTGATGCAAACCTTGAGCCAATTGCAAGCTCGCAAAATCGAGGTGATTCAATCGGCCGTCAATCGTTTGGAAACGCGGGGGATGCAGCGGGTATTGGTGGCCCTGGACCCCATTTTTATCCTGAGCGCAGAAAAACCATGAATTTTGACAAAGTCATAGCCCAGTGGTTGCACCATGTCAGACAGCTGGCCTATCCAGAAGTCCTGCCTTTAGCCGACTGGCACATCACCGTAGAGGGTCAGGACGAGGCATGGCAAAGGGTGACGCTCCCGGCAAGTTGGGGGGGCGATGACCAAACGGTTTGGTGGCACAGGTGGGTGAGTTTACCCCCGGGTTGGACCAACCGCAAAATTGCCCTGCGCATGGATATTCCCGAAGGTTTGCTGTTTTTGAACCGGCGGCCCTATCAGGGGATAGATGCCCATCACCCCCTGGTGGTTCTGCCGGCGGACATCGGGTCGGAGTTCACCCTAGATATCCAGGCCTATAGCGGTCGTCGGCCCGAACCCCAGCAGTGCCGTTTCAGTGAATTGGTGGTCATTGACCCCCAGGCGGAACAACTGTTGGTGTGGCTGGAACAGCTCCGGTCGGCCTGGCGAGACCACCCCTGGGTCGAAGCCGGTTTACGCCAATGGCTGGCTGCCATGGAGACCCATGGAGCGGATTTCGGGCAAAAACTGCTTGCGGCGTTCCCGGACACAACCCCTACACCAGCGACCCCGCAGATTTATCTCATCGGTCATTCGCACCTGGATGTGGTGTGGCTGTGGACCCATCGGGAAACCCGCCGCAAGGTGGGCCGCACCTTTAGCATTGCCTTGAATCTGATACGGGAATTTCCCGAGTTTTGTTTCTGTCAGGGCCAGGCGCAACTGTATGTCTATTGCCGGGAAGACTACCCGGAACTCTATCAGCAGATTCAGCAGCAGGTGCAGGCGGGGCGGTGGCAGGTCGAGGGGGGGGTGTGGGTCGAACCGGACGGCAATTTAATTAGCGGCGAATCCTGGGTGCGGCAACTGGTGTACGGCCAGCGCTTTTTCCGCCGGGAGTTTGGGGTGCAGTGCCGGGTGCTGTGGCTGCCGGATACCTTTGGTTACCAGGGCAATCTGCCCCAGTTGCTCAAACAGGCCGGTATTGATTACTTCTTCACGACGAAACTGAACTGGAATGACACCCAGGAATTTCCCTACGACGCGTTCTGGTGGCAAGGGATTGACGGTAGCCGGGTGCTGGCCCATCAACCGCCGGTAGGTCTGGAGGGTTTGTTGCGGATTCAGGATTTAACCCGAACGGGGCAACAGTACGCCCAGAAGGCGGTGGCGCCGGTGGTGGCCCAAACCTTTGGTTACGGCGATGGCGGAGGGGGCGTGACCCGGGAGGAGTTGCATCTGTACGCCCTGTTGCAGCGGCTGCAGTTGCCCTTCCCCCCCAAAATCACCAGTCCCCTGGCTTTCTTCCAAGCGCTTGAACGATACGGCGAGAGTCTTCCCGTGTGGCCAGGGGAACTCTATCTGGAAAAACATCGGGGCACCTACACCACCCATAGCTGGATCAAGCAATGGCATCGCCAGGCGGAACGGGAGTTTTACATCACGGAATACTTGGCGACCCATGCCTGGTTACGGGGCCATCCCTATCCCCAAACTGCCCTGGAAACCACGTGGCAACTTTTACTTTTGCAACAGTTTCACGACATCCTGCCTGGGACCTTCATTGCTGCGGCCTATCCCCAAATCCAACAGGACTTTGCGCAAATCCTAACCACCCTATCTGCGCTCCGCCGGCAGGCTGTCAACCAACTACGCCGGGCAGTCGTTTCAGAACTGACCTGGACGATTGGGAACAGCATTCACGCCCGGGATCATGTCGAGCTGTTCCTGCCGGTGCCCCGGACGGTTTGGGAGCGCTACGGTGGGCAATTTCGCCTCAGGGCCAACGGTCAGGTGATTCCCCACCAGGTCTTGCCTGCCGGCAGTCCCATTCCCAGCCTGTATCCCGAACATCACCCGCCGGATGTCGTGCATGTGCTATGCCACTTGGAACACTTACCTGCCTACAGCACGGTGGAGGTGCATCTAGAACCAGCGTCAACCCCCCTGGAGTTACCTAGCGACTGGTCTCCCCCAAGTGGTCAACAACTCGAAAACAGTTGTTTGCGCCTGACCTTTGATGACCAGGGCAACCTGACCGAACTGTGGGATCAGCGTTTGCAGAGAAATCTGCTGGCGCCGGGGCAAGTCGGTGCAGAAATCAAGCTTTTTCTCGACCGGCCTAAACAATGGGAAGCCTGGGATATAGACGCCGATTACACCCAGTACGCCGCCCCACCTTTGCCGTTGCTGGATGCCCAGGTCGTGGAACGGGGGATAGGGCGACAAGGGGTGGCTTTTCGTTACCAACTGCACCAGGATAATGGCTTGCACTGTCACGTGAAAAAGTCGTTTTATCTGTATCGTGACGCCCCCTTTGTGGAGTGTTTTGTGGAGGTGGACTTAACCCAAAACCGATATGCCCCCTTTATTTTGAAACTGCTGTTTCCTTTTGACCTGGCCAGTGAGCAAGCTACCTTTGATATTCCCTTTGGTTGGATACAGCGCCCAACGGAGCACCCAGCCCAATTTGAGGTTCCGGCGCTGAGTTGGGCTGACCTGTCCCAGGGGGATTGGGGGGTTGCTTTACTCAGTCGCGATAAGTACGGCTTTTCCGTGGACCGCCACGCAATCGGCTTAACCCTGCTGCGAGTAGCCCATTATCCCCACCCCCAGGAACCCTGGCACTTAACCGATAGCGCCATCACGGATACCGGCATTCATCAATTTTGTTGCCGCTTGTATCCCCATCAGGGTTCGGCGCAGGCGGCCGCCATTCCCCACCGGGCGCAGGAATTTTTATATCCCCCCCTGCCCATACCTGGTTGTTTGGCCCAGCCCCTGACCCCCTTATTCACCCTGAACGCCCCCAACATCATCACAGCCGCCGTCAAAAAAACCATGGATGCTGAGGCGATTGTGGTGCGCCTGTACGAGGCCTATGGTCAACCGACCCAAGTGCATATTGGCCCCCAGATTGCGGTGCGGGAAATTTGGGAGTGCGACCTGCACGAACAACCCTTGCACTATCTATCTGATGGCACTCCATTCACCCTGGATTTCTCCCCTTTTGGCGTCAAAACCCTTTTGTTGACTTGACCAGTTTGTCCAAGTATGCTACCATGCCCGCGTAATTTACCTAATGAGTTTGCGCCGATTGTTGCTATTTCTCATTAGGTATTGGTTCCCTAGGCTAGGAGGGTAAAAACATGTCGGATCGATTGACTTATCAGGGGGAGATGGAAGCCAAGTTGCAAAAACTGGGCGCTCAACTTGATCAGCTCAAGGCCAAAGCGGCACAAGCTACGGAAGAGGCCAAGGCGGATATTGAAGCCAAAATTGAGGCCCTCAAGGCTAAACGAGATGAGGTTATGCAGCAACTGACGGCCCTCAAGGAGGCAAGTGATGACGCTTGGGAATCCCTCAAAACCGGGTTTCAGAATGCCTGGGATGAATTGAGTCAAGCGGTGGAGGAAGCAGTCAAGAAATTCACTGGTGAATAGCCTGAATAGCCGTTAGTCCCTCGTCAGAAGGGTGAGCACTTGCGGCGGCGAAGCGTCGGGGGGATACAGCAAACTGACCTGTACCAAACGCTTTTGGCCAGGTGCGATATTGATTTCCACCAGGGGTTCCAGCATTTGTCCCCGCCGCAATACCAGATGACTGTCCTGCACCCGGGGGAGTCCCCTATCGTCTATGTAACGCACGCGCACGGTGCCCCGGAAAAAGATTTGGGGAGCCGGTGGTTGCCAGAAGCGCAGTCCCCCTTCATCCCGGTCGGTTTTCAGGGGGGATTCCAACCCGATGGCCACCCGGCGCGTCTGCCTTTGGCGATTGACCAGGGGCAGGACCAAGCTGTAGTGGACAGTGTAGTTGCCGTGGGTCCGGTAGGCGGTGTCGGGATAACGTACCAGCATAGGTGCCGTTTGGTCTTGACCCGTCCCCATCCGCCCGCGCGGTAACAGGCTAAGGCCGTAGGAAATGGCCCCACCTGGAGGGGGAATCGCCAGGGTTGTTTGCTGGGGGTCAGTCAACACCGCCCGCCATTGGGTTCCCAGAGCTACCCCGCTGACCCGTCCGTAGCGAAACTCCCCCGCCGGTGTATCCAAAGGGGTGGGGGCCAAATCCCGCGGACCGGCCAGATGCCCCTCCCGCAACAGCCGTCGCCAGCGCTCCCAGCTAGGGGCTTCCTCCTGACCTGTGGGTCTCACGGTGGCAAATAGCCCCAAACTGGCGGCATAGACCGGTTGGTCGCTGTGTAAACGTAAAACCACCGAACGGGCATTACGGTTGATCCCAAGACGCCGGGTCGGAATGGGCTGGTTGAGCAAAAGCCGTTCTTCGCCGGGCGGGATAACTAAGGTTGACGGTCCCAGAAAAGGTTGATGCCCCCCGCGCAGAAGGAAATCGGTCAGGCGACTGCCCGGCCCACTATAGACCCAGCCCAGGGGATTAGGCACCAAGGGCGGCAGATGGATAAATGGGGCATCCGGTTGGGTGAGAAAACTGGCCCCCTGGCGTAGCGTCACCGTGGCCGGTCGGGAACCCCGATTGCCCAGCACAAACCCCAAGTAAAACGTGCGCTTGTCCTGAGCGCCAGAGGCATCAGCCAGGTGATGCAAAAAAGCGGCAAATTCCCCCCGAAAGGCGTAGTGGAGATGGGCATGGGGATGGCGCATCCCCTGGGGCGGAAAAGTGGACAACAAAATGCCTTCAGTGAACACCAGCTCCGGACTGTTGCTGTTGAACAGGGGCACAGCATTTAACCCCCCCGGCAGCGGCCGCACCACCTGGGGTCGAAAAATCTCTTGGGGCGGCGGTGTCTGCGCCAATAACAACCATCCCATCAGCCAGCCGTCGGCATCACCGCAATGGCCTCGATTTCCACCCGCACGTCTTTAGGTAAACGGGCCACCTGTACACAGGAGCGCGCCGGGGCATAACCCGCCGGGAAGTACTCGGCATAGACCTGATTCATGGCAGCAAAATCCCCCAGGTCCACCAAATAGACGGTCGTTTTCACCACATGCTGCCAGCTACAACCCGCTGCCCGTAACACCGCCCCTAGGTTCTCCATCACCTGCCGCGTTTGCGCCGTAATGTCCTTGCCAACGACTTCCCCCTGGGTATTCAAGGGAATTTGCCCCGACAAAAACACCCAGGTTCCCTGCGCCCGTATGGCTTGCTGGTAGGGACCCACTGGCCAAGGGGCATCCGTCGTTTGAATTGGCTGGGGCGTGGTCATAGCGTTGGCCGAATCCCGTAGTAACGAAACTGCAAATAGTCCTGGAGAATTTGGCTGTGGTCAAAGCACAGGGGATGGGGGACCTCCCAGGGCAAAAAAATCCCCACCCCTTCGGCGTCATCCCCGGCGCAGGGTTCCCCCGTAGCTGTGGCAATAAAGACGGTGGCAATGGTGTGCTGGCGGGGGTCCCGCTGGGGGTCCGAGTAGGTATAGAACTGGGTGACCAGCTGCACAGTCAATCCGGTTTCCTCCAGAGCTTCCCGCCGGGCCGCCTGAGCCAGGGTTTCCCCGTAGTCCACAAATCCCCCCGGAATGGCCCAGCCCAGGGGCGCATGCCGCCGCTGCACCAGCACCAAGGGCCGATGGGGACGGTCCACCAGTTCAATGAGAATGTCCACTGTGGGCGCCGGGCTGCGGGGGGCGGCCATGCCTAAGCTTCCTGCAATTCCAGATACAGCTGGCGCAGTTGCTCCACCAATTCCTGCTCCACCTGCTCGATTAACTCCCCCGCCTGCTGTTCATCCAGGGCATAGCGCTCGCTCACGTCCGGGTCCAGGAGATAATCCCGCAGGGACTCCAACATGACCTCGGCCATTTCCTCGGCAAATTGGTCGGCGACGTCGGAACGCAGTGTCATACAGTAATAAGGCGTAAACGTCATCCATATCATTTTATGGCGACCATGAACCAGGAATTCCGTCTCTTGCCGGATGTGATTAAGTTTGATGAACAAGGGCTGGTGCCGGCTATCATCCAAGACCACCGCGACGGCATGGTGCTGATGCTGGCCTGGATGAACCGGGAATCCCTGCAAAAAACCCTAGACACCGGACGCACCTGGTTTTGGAGCCGCTCCCGGCAGGCCCTGTGGCCCAAGGGGGAGACCTCCGGCCATGTGCAATGGGTGCGCTGGATTCGCTATGACTGCGACCACGACGCCCTGCTCATTGGCGTTGAACAGGTTGGGGACACAGCTTGCCACACCGGCGCCCGCAGTTGTTTCCACCTCGTCGATGACCCGAAGACCGCCCCCCAACTGCCCCCCACCTCTCTTCTGGCTCAACTCTACGACACCATTTGCCAACGCCGCGACCATCCCCAACCCGACTCCTACACCTGTCACCTTTTGGCAGGGGGCGACAACCGCATTCTCAAGAAACTGGGGGAGGAAACCGCGGAATTGATCATGGCCTGCAAGGACCGCCAACCCGAGGCCATCGCCAGTGAATGCGCCGATTTGCTCTACCACATCCTGGTGGCGCTAGCTGCTTACCACGTCTCCTGGTTCCAGGTCCTGCAGGAACTGGCCCGTCGCCAGCGCTAAAGCCGGCAATTCAGACTCGTTACGAGTACGGCTCTTTGCGCTACAGTAGAGGGGCAAGGCAACCCATCTGAGGAAGGATTGGCTATGGCTTACCAGTTACCGGAACTGCCCTACCCCCAGGACGCCCTAGCGCCCTATATCACGGGGGAACTCATGAGCTATCACTATGGCAAGCACCACGCCGCCTACGTGACCAACTACAACAACCTGGTCAAGGACACCGAGTACGACAGCATGCCCCTGGAGGAGGTAATCAAGAAAACCTACGGCGACTCCAGCAAGGTGGCCATTTTCAACAACGGCGCCCAGGCCTGGAACCACACCTTCTACTGGAACTGCATGAAACCCGGCGGTGGGGGTGAACCGACCGGCCCCCTGGCGGAAAAAATCAAGGCCGACTTCGGCAGCTTTGAAGCCTTTAAGCAGGCCTTTAAGCAGGCAGGGGTCAGCCAATTTGGCAGCGGTTGGGCCTGGTTGGTGTTAGACAACGGCACCCTCAAGGTGACCAAGACCGCCAATGCCGACAACCCCCTGTGCTTTAACCAAGTCCCCCTGCTGACGATGGACGTGTGGGAGCACGCCTACTACCTGGTCTATCAGAACCGGCGGCCCGATTACGCCCAGGACTTCATTGACCACCTGATCAACTGGGATTTCGTCAGCGCCCAGTACGCCGCTGCCACGGCCTAACCCTGGGGGTAACCTGCACCACCGAACAGGGGACCAGCCCCTGTTTTTTTGTCCCACTTTGACAACATCACCGTTGTTAAAGTACCCTAAAAAATACTTAAAGAAAGATTTAGGTTGTTTTAGTGATGGCTCTTATGGCGACCCCTGATGCTTCCCTTGACCCGGTGCGGGTGTATTTGCGTGAGATTGGCCGGATTCCCCTGTTGAGCCATGCGGAGGAAGTGGCCTTAGGTCGGCAGGTGCAGGCCCTGACCCAGTTGCAGGAAAAGCGGGCCGAGCGGGAACGGGAATTGGGGCGACCCATTACCCAGCAGGAATGGGCCGAGTATGTGGGCTGTTCGGTCGAAGAGCTAGAGCAGCGCTGTAAAGCGGGTGAGCAAGCCAAGCGCAAGATGATCGAGGCCAATTTACGCCTGGTGGTCTCCGTGGCCAAAAAATACGTCAAACGCAATGTGGACCTGCTGGATTTGATCCAAGAGGGTACGATTGGCATGCAACGGGGGGTGGAAAAATTCGACCCCAGCAAGGGGTATCGCTTTAGCACCTATGCTTACTGGTGGATTCGCCAGGCCATCACCCGCGCCATTGCCGAAAAAAGCCGCACCATCCGCCTGCCGATCCATATCACTGAAAAAATGAACAAATTTAAGCGGGTGCAGCGGGAACTGTCCCAGAAACTGGGGCGCTCCCCGACGGTCAACGAGCTGGCCCAAGCCCTGGATTTGACCCCTGAGCAGGTGCGGGAGTATTTAGAGCGGATGCGCCAGCCCCTGTCCTTGGATGTGAAAGTGGGGGATAACTTGGATACGGAGCTGGGGGATTTACTGGAGGACCAGGGCATGGGTCCCGAGGACTACGCTACCCAGGAGTCCCTACTCAGCGACATCGCCAGCGTCATCAACGACCTGACACCCCAACAGCGGCAAGTCATCCGCCTGCGCTATGGATTAAACGGCGAAACCCCCATGACCCTCTCCCGCATCGGCGAGTTGATGAATATCAGCCGAGAACGGGTGCGGCAGATTGAGCGGGAGGCCCTCACCCGGCTTAAGCGCCGTCGCAGCGATATGCGCCACTACCTGGCCGGTTAACGCCGCCAGTTCACCCTGGGTAGGATTTGGTTCATATCCACCCGGTGTTTGTAGCGGATGGCGAAATTCAACAGCGAATCCAACAGGGAATCCGACAGGTAGTGAGGTTGCAGGCCCAGGTCCAGCAACTTGGTGTTTTTGGCGTGGTAGTAGTGCTCCTCCTGCTCCACGCGGGGGTTATCTATGTGGTTAATGGTCACCTTGAGTCCCATAGCTGCCCCCGCCTGCTGCACCTTCTGGGCCAACTCCAGCACCGTAAATTGCTCGGTGAACTGGTTAAACACCCGAAATTCGCCGGGCTGGGCCGGGTGATTAATCGCCAGTTCCACACAGCGCACCGTATCCCGGATGTCCAGGAAACCCCGGGTTTGTCCCCCCTTGCCGTAGACGGTTAAAGGATGGCCAATCGCCGCCTGAATGCAAAAGCGGTTGAGGGCCGTGCCGAAGATACCGTCGTAGTCCAAGCGGTTGATCAGGGCCTCATCCATGCCACACTCTTCCGTGAGCACCCCATAAACCACCCCCTGGTTCAGATCCGTCGCCCGCAGCCCCCACACCCGGCAAGCAAAGTGGATGTTGTGGGAGTCATGCACCTTGCTCAAGTGGTACATAGAACCCGGTTGTTTCGGGTAAGGCAGGGTATCCTTGCGCCCGTTGTGCTCGATGGTGATGTAACCCTCCTCGATGTCAATGTTGGGGGTGCCGTATTCCCCCATCGTTCCCAATTTCACCAGGTGGCAGTCGGGGAATTCCTCCTTCAGGGCGTAGAGGATATTCAGGGTCCCCACCACGTTATTCACCTGGGTCAACACCGCATGTTCCCGGTCAATCATGGAAAAGGGCGCCGACCGTTGTTCCCCGAAATGGACGATGGCTTCCGGTTCAAACTGGCGTAGGGCCTTGATGAGAAACTGGTAGTCCGTAACATCCCCCAAAAACAGCTCGATTTTCCGTCCGGTCAATTCGTACCAGCGGCGTAACCGCTCCTGGATGGACGTAATGGGAGTCAGGGTTTCGACTTGCAATTGCAGGTCCCAATAGCGACGGATGAGGCTGTCTAGGATGCCGACCCGGTGGCCGCGATTGGAGAGATAAAGGGCCGTGGCCCAACCACAGTAACCGTCCCCACCAATGACCAGAACGTTCATAACCTCTTGCCCATCTTTTGCGATATTTGTTTAATGTACCAGTTTTGGGGACGCCTCCACGGCAACTCCGGGATAAATGACGTAAAATGGGCCTGACGGTTGGGGATCAGCGATGGGCTGGCGGCGGCATTTAGCACAGGGGTTGGGTATCGGTCTGGGGGTGGTGCTGGGTGTAGCCCCGATAGCCCTGGCCCAAGATGCCTTGCAAACCTACTTTGACCACCTGGAGCGGGGCCAGGAAGCCCTCACCCTGCGGGAGTACACCCAGGCCGTCGCCGCCTTCACCCAGGCCATTAAGGTGCAACCCCAGCGCTTTGAGGTCTATTACCAGCGGGGGCAGGCCTATAGTTTTCTGGGACAAGACGCGGCTGCCCTAGCCGATGCGGAAAAGGCCATTCAACTCAACCCCACCTACGCTCCCGCCTATACCCTACGGGGTTTATTGCGGTTTCGTTATCGCAGGGACCTGGAGGCGGCCCTGGCGGATTTGAACCAATCCCTGGCATTGGACCCCCAACAGGCCGCCGTCTATGGCTTGCGGGGCAGCATCAGGCGGCAGATGCAGGACCTGGCCGGCGCTATCGCTGATTTTGAGCAAGGTATCCAGGTAGCCCGTGCCCGCAAGCAGTTTTCCCTCTACAAGGCTCTAGAGCAGGAACTGGAGCGCACCCGGCAGATGCAGCCCTAGGGAACAGCCAACTGGGGCAACTGGCCCGTGTGATACCAGGCTGTTAAAATTTCCCCCTCCCGGTCAGTAAATCCCTGGCGCGGGTCCACCCAAATTAAGTGCGGGTCCCCCGGGGCAAACAATGCCGCCATGTCATCCAGGGCCACCCAGGCGTCTGCCCGTTCCTGAGCCAGAAAGTCCTCGATCTCCCGGCGTCGTCCCCCCGGCCCCAGTCCATCCGGGTGAACGGGGGTTGTTCCGACAATCCGCGGGCGCAACGCCGGTGTAAAAAACGAGCGTAACTGGTGGAGGGAATGTTCGTAGCGCCAAGAAGAACTGATCACCATCTCCAACTCCGGCAGGGCCAGCAGGTAGCGTTCCACCAGGGGTACCCGAGTAAAGGGCAACTCCCCCTCGGCGTGCAACACTCCGTCAAAATCCAGAAACAGCAACCGCCGCATAGCAGCTCCGGGAGCCAATCCGCCCGTTATTGTACCAAGCCTCAACCCCTAGAGCCGTTAGACCAACCAGGGTTCTCGCGACCGGGGAACCAAGCCAGGAAAAAAGTTCCACCCACCATCGCCGATTCTTTACGATTCATTAACTTATTGCCGACGGCCTTGGGCAAATGGATGACTTACCAATACAATCAGCTAAACGGCTCGGTACCTGTTAGGGAATAACCCTCTAGGGCATAGCTGCTAACTATCACAGTTTCCTTTCCCAGGGAGAACAACATGGCTGGCAAACCAAGTAAAGCCCAGGTTCTATCGTTGGTTGTTGTACCATTCGTGGCTTATGCATTACCGGTATGCGCCCAAGGTATATTCGACTCCAAGCCTGTCCCTAGTACCTCTTTTTCTGTCTCGCCCGAAGTACTCAGGTCTATCGAAATCAACCCACCTGCGGACTTAAAAACGCATCAGTTGGATGGCTCTGCGATTTTATCCCATCGGACCCTAAGCGATCAGTTGCCTAGACTGGGGATTCAACGCCAGTTCAACCTGAGCAGCCTGCGTCAACAGCCCATTTTAAGCTTTGGTCTTGGCCGGTTAAATTTTCAACCTTTTTTGAATGACCCAAAAGCACCGTTCAACGTGGCCCAGAAGCTACGGGCTTTACCCAACTTGGCGACCGTACAGACGGATACGACAACTGTCTGGGAAGTAAGGGATGGCATGGTCATTCACACCCTCCTGCGTTACGAATTGAAACCGGGGGCCTGCACCAATCCGGCTAGCCGTCGTCAAGTGGAACAGGCGGGGGTTGCTTGTGCAAGTCGGCTGTCCGAAAGCGCCTTAGAAGCCCGTAATCAGCAACTATTTAGGGAGGGAACCGGCCGACCCGGACCTGTCCATGACTGGTCACTGCGGCAGCGGGAATGGCGAGCCAAACAACTGTCGGCCCTGAGGGGATACATGGCCCAGTTGCGGGCTTACTTCCAGGACCCCACCCAGCGGGCCAGGATGGTTCAAAACTGGGGTCAGGCTGAGGTCCAACGCCTAGCCGCCTTGGATGACGAAGCATTGATGACCGAGATGGCCAATTCTAGCGAAACCGTCATTGAGCAGGTTATGTTCATCCCGGTCAAAGACCAATTAGACTGGTATATTCCCGGTCTCAAACTGATTCTTAAAACACCGGATTTTCTGGTCCTGCAAAACATTAAATTACCCCAAAAGGACGGGGTTTCAGCCACGAGCACCGCCCACAAACCTACAACCCAAGCCCTACCGGAGCGTTATTTTTTAACCGGCTTTACTTTAGGTCGAGAGTACGAATGGCGCCGGCGCATCGAGAAAACCATTAAATGGTGTTGGTTAGGGTGTGCCGAAACTTACTTTGCAGAAGCCTACGCTCAATTTAGGTACGGCTTAGGACTGCGTTTCCCGATCAAAACCTGGGGGACTTACAGCTATTTGGGTCAGGACCAAGCAGAAGTGACGGTTAACTTTAGTCCCGTCAATGGCCATGAAGGTCACTATCTGGAGGCGGGATTACCCAAGGAAAAATTATTTCAGGGCAAGGAAATCGTCGCCGAAGCATCCGCTAAAGCCGGTTTAGCCGTAAAATTCCCTATTATTGGTACAACGGGTGTCCATCCATCCCTAGAAGCCGACTTCACCCAGTACCTACCGGGCATTTTTAGTGGTGGACAATTGACGCCGCCAGCCCCTGGGAATCAGACCCTCTCCCAAACGACGGTCATCGAACAAATAGATTTTTTAGGCAATTCCGCTAACTTTGGTGTCATTGGTGCCAAGGTGCATCCGGTGCTGGCTCTGGCTATGCAATCGGGTTCATTGACCCTCAAACTGGTGGACAACTTAGCTGGTGGTTCCTCAAGGCTGCTAACCGCTTCAGGCCTCAGGATACCCCTAAAAACCAGTCCTGCCGATCAAAGTAGTAGTTTTTCCCTGGGCGACCCTGTTTATGAAGTATCGTTCATCATTACGCCGGGGATTAATGCTAAGCTCTTTTTGGACCTGGCTGTTTGGTCAACCAGTTGGGATCAGACGATCCTGTTTCCCCAATTAGAGATTCGGCTACCACCTGACGGTCTGCAATTTGCCTGCCATGCACAAACCAAATGTAGTCGCATCTACACCGTTGGTCCCCAGGTGGTTAAAGTCCAGGAATTTACCCCGTCAGAAAAGGCGGTTGCCGACGTGATGGCCTACTACAAAGGTTACGGTCAGTCGTGGCTGAAAAAATGTTATGACGGTCCATGTGTAGTGGAAGTGGCCAACTTGGTTATACAGATGATGAAATGGGTCAAAACCTATGCCGAAAATAAGCCTGACGCCGATTGGAAAGCCTTTAATGCTCAAGTCGAAGCTGGTTACATGCCGTTGCTCCAGAAGGTGGTTAAGGATTCTCAAGCTCGCACCGGTGGGGTTAAGAAAATATAACGGATTGGGGTATCAATTGGGGGCATGACCTACGCCCGAGGCCACGATCATGGAGCCAATCCCCGTATCGGTAAAGATTTCCAAAAGCAACGCATGGGGCAATCGGCCGTCGAGGATGTGGGCGGCTTTCACCCCCTGGGCCAGGGACCGCACGCAGCAGTTTACTTTGGGAATCATGCCCCCCCGGATCACCCCCTGTTCGATGAGCGCCCGCGCCTGCTGAATGTTGAGAAAGTGATAGAGGGTGCTGGGGTCCTGGGGGTCGTGCAGGATGCCGGGGGTGTCTGTCAGCAGGATGAGCTTTTCGGCTCCGAGGGCAGCGGCAATTTCTCCGGCAACCGTATCGGCGTTGATGTTGTAGGCTTGGCCGGTTTCATCGGCGGCTACGCTGGAGACCACCGGAATATAGCCCGACTGGATCAAAGTTTCTAAAAGGTGGGTCTCTACGCTTTTGACTTCCCCCACAAAGCCGATGTCGTCAGAACCCTCAGGACGGGCCTGAATCAGATGGCCATCCACGCCAGCGATGCCCACCGCCTTGCCCCCCGCCTGGTTGATCAAGCGCACGATTTCTTTATTGACCCGACCCACCAGCACCATCTCCACCACCTCCATCGTGGCCGCATCGGTCACCCGCAGGCCGTTTTTGAACTGGGGGGCGATACCCAGCTTGTCCAACCAGGTATTGATCTCCGGCCCGCCGCCATGGACCAGGATGGGGCGAATCCCGACGCAGGACATGAACACCACGTCGCTGATGACCTGTTGTTTTAAGGATTCATCCTTCATGGCTGCCCCGCCGTATTTGATCACGATGGTGCGCCCGGCGAATTTCTGGATGTAAGGCAAGGCTTCGCTGAGAACCTGCACCCGGTCGCGGTTGCTGAGCATAGGGCCTTTTGGGGAAAATTTCCCCATTTAGCTTAACGGATTCTGCGAAACTGGGAGACGGTTGACGTTTTCGTTATATCCATGAGCAGCGATACCGTCTTTGGCCGCATTATCCGTAGGGAACTCCCCGCCACCATCCTCCATGAGGACGACCTGTGCCTGGTGATCCAGGACATCAACCCCCAGGCGCCGGTGCATTTGCTGGTCATTCCCAAGGAACCGCTCCCTCGCCTGTCGGCAGCCCGGCCCGAACACCAGGCTCTGCTGGGGCATTTGCTCCTGATTGCCCAACGGGTGGCCCAGGCGCAAAACCTGACCCAGGGCTATCGGCTGGTGATCAACGACGGTCCCCAGGCCGGTCAAACCGTCTATCACCTGCACATTCACATCCTGGGCGGCAGGGACCTGGGTTGGCCCCCCGGCTGACCAAAAACATAAAAACCCTGTAACAGTCCTTCACAAAACCCGACCTATGCGTTAAGATAGGCCCAGGGAGTTTTCCCTGCTGTTGTCGTTTACTGGACTGATAGAACCATGACTGTAACCCTGGAACGTCGTTCGAGCGTGAGCCTGTGGGAGCAGTTCTGCCAGTGGGTGACCAGCACCGACAACCGGCTGTATGTGGGCTGGTTTGGCGTGTTGATGATCCCCACCCTGCTGACTGCCACGGCTTGCTTCATCATTGCGTTCATTGCGGCTCCCCCGGTGGATATTGACGGGATTCGTGAGCCGGTGTCCGGTTCGCTGCTGTATGGCAACAACATCATCACGGCGGCGGTGGTGCCTTCCTCCAATGCCATTGGGATGCACCTGTACCCGATTTGGGAAGCGGCTTCCTTGGATGAGTGGCTGTACAATGGCGGCCCTTACCAGTTGATCGTGCTGCACTTCCTGATCGGTGTGTTCTGCTACATGGGTCGGGAGTGGGAGTTGTCCTACCGGCTGGGGATGCGTCCCTGGATTTGTGTGGCCTACTCGGCGCCGGTGGCGGCTGCGACTGCTGTGTTTTTGATCTATCCCATTGGCCAGGGGTCCTTCTCGGATGGGATGCCTCTGGGGATTTCCGGTACCTTCAACTTCATGCTGGTGTTCCAGGCGGAGCACAACATCCTGATGCACCCCTTCCATATGTTGGGGGTGGCGGGGGTGTTTGGCGGTGCCCTGTTCTGCGCCATGCATGGTTCCCTGGTGACCTCCTCCTTGATCCGGGAAACCTCTGAGGATGAGTCCCAGAACTACGGCTACAAGTTCGGCCAAGAGGAAGAAACCTACAACATTGTGGCAGCCCACGGCTACTTCGGCCGGCTGATCTTCCAATACGCCAGCTTTAACAACAGCCGTTCGCTGCACTTCTTCCTGGCGGCCTGGCCGGTGGTGGGCATCTGGTTCACCTCCCTGGGCATCAGCACGATGGCCTTCAACCTGAACGGCTTTAACTTCAACCAGTCCATCGTGGACAGCCAAGGTCGGGTGATTAACACCTGGGCGGATGTGATCAACCGGGCCAACCTGGGGATCGAAGTGATGCATGAGCGCAACGCCCACAACTTCCCCCTGGATCTGGCCTCCGCTGAACCGGTGGTGGCCCCGGCGATCAACGGCTAATTCCTGTAGGATTGCAGCCAAGATTTCACTCTGAGGAATGTCTACCCCCCAAACGGGGGTATTTTTTTATGGTTGATCTGCCCAGTCTGCAGGGCTAAGGGCTGGCCCGCGCCATCGGTGGGCTATTCAGATTAGGATAGAACCAAATTTAGGGTAATACGGACGGGAATTTATGACCCACACAGGCCCCCTTGGTGTTGTGATTCAAGGCTCCCTGACCCAGGGTTTGGAGGTGCGTCTGCATCCCGATGTCTCGGTGGAGGATTTGCGGGTGGGCAAATTTTTAGTGGTACAGGGGCGGCGTGCCCGGTTTTTTTGCATGTTGACGGATGTGGTCTTGGGAACGGCCAGCCCCCGCATCCTTGCCGATCCCCCCGCGCCCCACAATCAATTCCTCACCCAGGTACTGGCTGGGACGGGCACCTACTCCACGATTAATCTCAGTCCCATGCTGGTATTGGTGACGGGGGATGGCGACCAACCCATGGAGCTACTGCCGGTGAAAACGGTGCCCAGCCATTTCAGCCAGGTGTATGAGGCTTCGGAGCAGGATTTCCGGTCGGTCTTTGGTTGGGAGGATGATCCCCACCGGCGCAACTTTGCTATTGGGCGGCCTCTGGATATGGATGTCCCCATTTGCCTGGACCTGGACCGGTTTGTAGAACGGAGTAACGGCATTTTCGGCAAATCCGGCACCGGCAAATCCTTCCTGACCCGGTTGCTCCTATGCGGCATTATTCACAAACAAGCGGCGGTGAATCTGGTGTTCGACATGCACTCGGAGTACGGCTGGGAGGCGATGAAAGAGGGCAAAGAGGCCTCCACCGTCAAGGGGTTAAAGCAGCTCTTCCCCGACCAGGTGCAGATTTATACCCTAGACCCGGATTCGACCAAACGGCGGGGGGTGCCCCAGGCGCAGGAACTGCGGATTAGCCTCGACCAAATTGAGGTGGAGGATTTGGAGTTATTGCGGGAGGTGTTGAACCTTTCGGAGGCCAGTATCGAAAACGCCAACATCTTGCGGGCGGAATACGGCAACCAATGGATTGGTCAACTTCTGCAATTGTCCAACGAAGAAATCCAGGAGTTTTGCCAGACGCGGCGGGGTAGTCCGGCGGCCATCATGGCTTTGCAGCGCAAACTCCAACGCCTGGAAAATCTGTCCTACATTTGCTCCGCCTCAGCCAATAACTACGTGCAACAGATTCTGCGGGACCTGGATGCGGGCAAGCATGTGGTGATTGAATTTGGGTCCCAATCGAATCTCTTGGCCTACATGCTGGCCACCAATATCATTACCCGCCGGATTCACGGTTCCTATGTGAAGAAAGCGGAGAAGTTTTTACAATCCAAGGACCCCAAGGACCGGCCCCGGCAACTGGTTATCACCATTGAGGAGGCCCACCGGTTTCTCAATCCCGCCGTGGCCCACCAGACTATCTTTGGGACGATCGCCCGGGAGATGCGCAAGTACTTTGTGACGCTTTTGGTGGTGGACCAACGGCCCTCGGGGATTGATAACGAGGTGATGTCCCAAATTGGCACCCGGATTACGGCCCTGCTGAATGATGAAAGAGATATTGAGGCTATTTTCACGGGGGTGGCGGGTAGTCAAGGGCTGCGGTCGGTGCTGGCTAAGCTGGATTCGAAGCAACAGGCGCTGGTGCTGGGCCATGCGGTGCCGATGCCGGTGGTGATGCAAACCCGTCCCTACGACCAGGCTTTCTATCAGTCCCTTGGCTACCTAGACAGTACCCAGGACCGGGAAAAGATTCTGGCGCGGGCGCAGGCGGCACGACGGGATTTGGGGGTCTAGGGGAACCTCAACGCTACGGATGAGGTCAAAAGGGGGGGAAATCCGCTCCGGTGGGGAGCTGCGTATGAATTTACACAAGGATACATTTGGTTTATCATGTTAATAGGAAGCTTGATGGCCGTAATGTTGAGTTGTAGTATTTACCAGTGGATTGGCGAGTCAGGCGGGCGCAAGGGATAGGTGACTCAAGGTTTGACGCGGAACATGGAAGTCGTTAGGACGGCTACGGCATTTACATAATCCAGCGTTCAACCGATATTCTTACCCTTTACTGACTCCACTATAGCAGATTCTTGTCTCCCCCATTGTAGGAACGACCCATGATGAACGACTACACCGACTTCCCCACCGATGAACTAGGAAATGGTTGGACCAGCCCGGGTGAGTTGGACACCGGCCGGCGTGGTTCGGTCACCCCGGACATGGTGCGCACCTATTTGCAGGAAATTGGCCGGGTGCCCCTGCTGACCCACGAGGAGGAAATTGTTTACGGTAAACAGGTGCAGCAGATGATGCGCTTGCTGGAGTTGCGGGACCAGATGGCGGCAGAAACTGGGCAACCTCCCGACGAAGAAGCCTGGGCTAAGCGGGCGGGTCTGTCGGTGACCGAATTGCGAAACATTCTCCGGCGGGGCCAGCGGGCCAAGCAACGGATGATTGAGGCGAACCTGCGGCTGGTGGTCTCGATTGCCAAAAAGTACCAGAAGCGCAATTTGGAGCTGTTGGACCTCATCCAGGAGGGTACGCTAGGCCTGGAGCGGGGGGTAGAAAAGTTTGACCCCACCCGGGGCTATAAGTTTTCCACCTATGCCTACTGGTGGATTCGGCAGGCTATTACCCGGGCGATTGCCCAGCAGGCCCGCACCATCCGCTTGCCGATTCACATCACGGAGAAGCTGAACAAGATTAAAAAGACCCAGCGGGAGTTGTCCCAGCAATTGGGCCGTTCCCCGACGCCCTCGGAAATTGCCCAAGCTCTGGAGTTAGACCCGGCCCAGATTCGCGAGTACCTGACGATGGCGCGGCAGCCGATTTCCATGGACCTGCGCATCGGTGATAACCAGGATACGGAGCTGGGGGAACTGCTGGAGGACAAGGGCATGTCGCCGGAGGATTTCACCACCCGTGAAGCCCTGCGGGGGGACCTGGAGCGTCTGATGGCGGAACTGACGCCCCAGCAACGGGAGGTGATTAGTCTGCGTTTTGGGCTACAGGACGGCAAGGAGCTGTCCCTGTCCAAGGTGGGCAAGCGGTTGAACCTATCGCGGGAGCGGGTGCGGCAGCTGGAGCAGCAGGCTCTGGAACACCTGCGCCGCCGGCGGGTGAATATCCGCGAGTACTTGGCCAGCTAGGTGGATACCCCTAGGGTCATCCTCAAACCGGGCCGCGACAAGTCCCTCCGGCGCTACCACCCTTGGGTATTTTCGGGAGCCATTGATCGCCTGGTTGGCAGGCCTCTGCCCGGTAGTACGGTAGGGGTCTATAGCCACGACGGGGAATGGTTGGCCTGGGGGGCCTGGTCGCCCGAGTCACAAATCCGGGTGCGGGTGTGGAGTTTCCAAGCGGCGGACCGGATTGACCCCTGTTGGTGGCGTGCCCGTATAGACCAAGCTCGGCAACGGCGGCAAGTCTTTAGCGCCCGTCCTGACCTGGATAGTTATCGTTTGATTTACGGGGAAGCGGATGGGTTACCGGGGGTGATCCTGGACCGCTATGGGGATGTCCTGGTCCTACAGTCCCTGACCTGGGGGGCGGATTTTTGGTGGGAAACCCTGGTGGATATTCTGACGGAGTTCTATCCCGGCGCCACCGTTTATGAACGGTCGGATACGGATAGCCGAAGCAAGGAGGGGCTGCCTTGGCGCACGGGGTTAATCACCGGTCCCGAACCACCAGAACTGGTGCTGATTCGCGAGTACCAAAACCGCTTTTGGGTGGATATTCGACGGGGTCACAAAACGGGCTTTTACCTGGACCAGCGGGAAAATCGGCAGGTGGTGCAGGCCTATTGCCGGGGAGGAGAAGCCCTCAATTGCTTTGCCTATACGGGTGGGTTTACGGTGAGTTTGTTGCGAGCCGGTTGCGAGCACGTAACCCAAATTGACAGCTCGGCCAGTGCCTTGACCTTGGCGACCCAAAATGTGGCGCTGAATGGTTGCGACGGGCGCCGGGTGACCAGCGTGGTGGGGGATGTGTTCCAGGTGTTGCGTCAGTATCGGGATGCGGGGCGGACCTTTGACCACATCATCCTCGACCCACCCAAATTTGCCGATAGCCAAGCCCAGGTGCCCAAGGCCGCCCGTGGTTATAAAGACATCAATTTGCTGGCGATGAAACTGCTGCGACCGGGCGGTTTCTTGGTGACCTTTTCCTGTTCGGGCCTGGTGAGTGCTGATTTATTTCAAAAAATCCTGGCCGCAGCAGCTATAGATAGCGGGCGCACTGTGCATCTACTACAACCTTTGGGGCAACCTTGGGACCATGGGGTTAATCTCTGGGTGCCGGAGGGGGCCTATCTCAAGGGTTGGGTGTGTCAGGTGATTTGACGCGATTCAGGTAGCGATAAACCTGGCGGGACAGTTCCTGAACTAACTGCACGGCTTGGGGGTCGTTGTAGGCGCTTTGGACGAAGATGGCAACCAGGTAGCGTTGGCCGGTGGCCGTATCCACCAAACCCGCATCACCGATGATGAAGCCAATGTCGCCGGTTTTATGACCAATCACCGCCCCCGGCCCCAGCCCCGCCGGCAACAGGCTCCGGTTTTCCGTTCGGCGCAGAATGTGCAACACCCAATCCCGGCTGCGGCGCGATAGGACCTCTCCTCGTTCGATGAGCGCCAGGGTGTGGACCAAATCGGCGGCGCTGGTGGTGTTGGTACCCTTGAGGTCGGGCAAAAGATTGCGAATGACCGTGTTTTGCAATCCCCATTCTGCAAACTGGCGGTTGACCAGGTCTTTGCCCCCCAGCCGTTCCAGGATCATATTGGTTGCCGTATTATCGCTGATGACGATCATGCGGGTGGCGGTGTCCAGCAGGGTAAACGTCGTCCCCACCGGCTGAAACTGCATGTTACCCGAACCACCGGCCACCAGGTTTTTCGTCATGGTTAACCGTTCCTCCAGCCGCACCTTCCCCTGGTCCCAGGCTTGAAACAGGGCAAGCAACAGGGGCAACTTGATGGTGCTGGCCGCTGAGACCGCCTGGGTGCCGTTGATGTCTAGGTACTCGCCGCTATCTAAGTCCACCGCGTACAGGGTGACCGTCATCTTGGCATGGCGCTGGATCAGGGGCAAGAGTTGCTGGCGCAGGGGTTGCATCTCGCCGCGGCGGGGAATCAGTTCCTCCAGCGTTGTGGGACGAACCGGTTGGGGGATAAGGGGGGGGTGGTCGGCTGTCGGGGGCCAGAAAAACTGTTGCCAGGTGGGGGGACGGTCCTGGGGACGCAAAGGCAGCGAGCCAAGGCGGTCGTGACCCTGGCTGGACCAAATCCGCAAGCCGGTGCCGGTCAACACGCCCAAGCCCACCCCCAAAATTCCCAGGCGCACAGTCCCCAAGCACACCTGCTGCCACCAGGGGCGGAGACGGGATGGTCGGATGGGGGTGGTTGGGGAGGCAAATTCCGTGGGGCGATAGGGTTTGCTCATCGGCCTATCCCCAAGGGATTTGGTGGTCATTTTATCCCGTGGGTAGCCCATCTAGCACCTGGCGCTGGGGCCAATCAGACCCATTAGCCGGCAGGGCGGTCATAGCCCCCACCAGTCTAGTAGCGTTACATCCCTGCTTTTGTCTGAACCGGTCTGTTTTACTCCGCGTTCTCCAGCAGCGAGCCACAGATGGGGCAGCTTAAACCGCTGTAGCAATCAAAGCAAATGAGATGGCTGCGTCCATAGGGGTTCTGACAGCGCTTGGCCCATTGAAAATCGCTGTAGGACAGGTACTTGCCACAGCGGTCACAGCGCACATCTGACATCAGCAACTCCTCCACCGCCTATCTAAAGTTAACTAGCGGACTTCTCTGCCCTTGTCAAGAGCGGCCCCTTTGTGCTAAATCCAAAGCTATTCCGTCAGACAGTTGCGATGCGGATTGCCCAGATTGCCCCTTTACACGAAAGCGTTCCCCCTAAACTCTACGGCGGCACGGAACGGGTGGTCTATTGGTTAACGGAAGAACTGGTGCGCCGGGGTCATGAGGTGACATTGTTTGCCAGCGGTGATTCTCAAACTCAGGCGCGGTTGGTGCCCTTTTGCCCCCGGGCCCTACGCCTCGACCCCAACGCCATTGACGCCGTCGCTCCCCACATCCTGATGGTGGAAAAGGTTTTTCAAATGGCCCAGGAGTTCGACGTGATTCACGGCCATGTGGACTATTTCCCGTACCCATTGGCGCGGCGGCATCCCCAGGTGGCGTTTTTGAGTACGTTGCACGGGCGGTTGGACATTCCCGAGCTGCAACCCCTGTATGACGAATTCGGTGATATACCGGTGGTGTCCATTTCCCACGCCCAACGGACGCCCTTGCCCCAGGCCCGCTGGATCGGCACGGTCTATCACGGATTGCCCCTGGATTTGCACCCCTTTTACCCGGAACCGGGGGATTACCTGGCCTTTTTGGGGCGGGTGTCGCCGGAAAAGGGATTGGACACGGCCATTGAAATTGCCACCCGCTTGGGCATGCCCCTGAAGGCGTCGATTAAGATTGACCGGGTGGACCGCTTTTATTACGAATCCCAGATCGAACCCCTGGTGCGGGGCAACCCCCTGGTGGAACTCATTGGCGAAATTACGGAGAAGGATAAAAGCGAGTTTCTGGGCCGGGCCTACGCGGTGCTGTTTCCCATCCGTTGGCCGGAACCCTTTGGCCTGGTGATGATTGAAGCTATGGCCTGTGGAACGCCGGTGATTGCCATGCGTTGTGGCTCGGTGCCGGAGGTGATGGCGGATGGGGAAACGGGGTTTGTGGTAGATTCGGTGGCGGCGGCGGTGGAAGCCGTGGGCAAGGTGGGGGAACTCAGCCGCCAGCGAGTGCGACAAATCTTTGAAAAGCGCTTTAGTGTGGAACGGATGACGGATGACTACGAGGCTCTCTACCGGCAACTGCTGGCGGAACGGGCCACGTAGCCACCCCCTAACCCCGCTTGCTAACCTAGGGACGTTGTACGGTAACCGGGTACCCCATGGCGGACGACATTATCCAGTACCAGGACCAGTACTACATCCGGGCGCAAGCGTCCCTGGTGGAAAGCCGGCCCCACGTCCTCAAGCACGACAATT
Organism: Gloeomargarita sp. SRBZ-1_bins_9; assembly: GCA_039794565.1. Lineage (NCBI taxonomy): Bacteria > Bacillati > Cyanobacteriota > Cyanophyceae > Gloeomargaritales > Gloeomargaritaceae > Gloeomargarita > Gloeomargarita sp. SRBZ-1_bins_9. The sequence goes on from JAUQVX010000002.1 coordinate 282,139, forward strand.
GCTTTGCCATTTTTGACCGGCTGGGACATATGCGTCCCCTGGGCATCGGTGACCACGGCCTGTTTCGGGATGACACGCGGTTTTTGTCCCGCTTGGTGCTGGACCTGGAGGGCAAACAGTTTTTGCTGCTCAGTTCCGAAGTGCGCGAGGACAAGGACATCCTGGCGGTGGATTTGACCAACCCGGAGTTCACCACCTCCCAGGGCCAGTTCATCGGCCAGGACACCATCCACGTGTTTCGCACCACCTTTTTGTGGCAAAACGCGGCCTACCAGCGGATCCGGGTGCATAACTACGGTTCCCAAACGTTTCGCATTCCCCTGACCTTGCGCTATGAGGCAGACTTTGCCGATATTTTTGAGCTGCGGGGCATCCGGCGCAACCGCCAGGGCAATAGTCTGCCATCCCAGGTGCAATCGGAGCGGGTGGTGCTGCGCTACTGGGGGCTGGACAATGTGGAGCGCCAAACCCATCTCTTGTTCGACCCCGCGCCTACGGTGGTGTCGGCGGATACGGCCCAGTGGTGGGTGACGTTGGCGCCCCAGCAGGAACAGGACCTGTGGCTGACGGTGGTGTGCGCCTATGGGGGGGAGACGCTGACGGTATTGACCTACGACCAGGCCCTACAGGCGGAACGGACCCATCGCCAACGGTTGCGCAGCCAGGCAGCTCACCTGGATACGGGCAACGCCCAGTTCAACGATTGGCTGAACGCCTCCCGGGATGACCTGCTGATGATGCTCACGGAAACCCCCTATGGCCTGTATCCCTACGCGGGCGTGCCCTGGTTCAGTACGGTGTTTGGGCGGGATGGGTTGATCACGGCCCTGGCAACCCTGTGGTGGTATCCCGACATTGCCCGGGGGGTGCTATTGTACCTGGCAGCCCAGCAGGCCACGGAGGAGGACCCCAGCCGGGATGCGGAACCGGGGAAAATCCTGCACGAGCAGCGCCAGGGGGAAATGGCTAAGACCCGGGAGGTGCCCTTCGGTCAGTATTACGGCAGCATTGACGCCACACCCCTATTTGTCGTGCTGGCGGGGCGTTATTTCCGGCGCACGGGGGACCGGGCATTGTTAGCCCAGTTGTGGCCCCACGTGGAGGCGGCGTTGCGCTGGATGGATACCTACGGCGACCGGGATGGGGATGGATTCGTAGAGTACGCCCGCAAGGTGCACACGGGCCTGCGCAACCAGGGTTGGAAGGACTCCGACGATGCCATTTTTTATCCCAATGGGACGATTGCGGAACCGCCTTTGGCCCTGTGCGAGGTGCAGGGATATGTCTATGAGGCGAAACTCCAGGCCGCCCAAATGGCCGAGGCCCTAGAGCAGTGGGAACGGGCAGCTACCCTACGGCAACAGGCATTAGATTTACAACGGCGGTTCTGGCGAGCCTTCTGGTGCGAAGAAATCGGCGGTTATGCCCTGGCGCTGGATGGGGATAAACAACCCTGCCGGGTGCGCAGTTCCAACATGGGACACTGTTTGTTTGCGGGGATCGCCCACCCAGAACACGCTGCCCGCATTGCCGCCCAGATCCTCGAACCCCATTTTTTCAGCGGCTGGGGGATTCGCACGGTGCCCCAGGGGGAAGGCCGCTACAACCCTATGTCCTACCACAACGGCTCGATTTGGCCCCACGATAACGCCCTGATTGCTGCTGGGCTGGCTCGGTATGGGTACAAGGAAGAGGCGGTGCGGGTGTTGACGGCCCTGTTTGACGCCAGCCAGTTTCTGGATTTAAAACGCCTACCGGAACTCTTTTGCGGGTTTGCCCGGCGCCAGCGGGAAGGTCCGACCCTGTATCCGGTGGCCTGCTTGCCCCAAGCTTGGGCGTCAGCGAGTGTGTTTTTGCTCCTCCAGGCTTGTCTGGGTCTAGAGATCGAAGGGGCGACCCAACGGGTGTACTTGCAACAACCGACCTTGCCCCTGTGGTTGCCCCATGTCACCCTGCAAAACCTCACTGTGGGGACAGGTGCTATTGACATCGGTCTGTACTTACACCACGGGGGCGTCAGCATCAATGTGCTGGGGCGGCGGGGCCGGGTAGATCTAATTGTCCAGTGACGTTATAGGCGGCTGAGCACCCGCTGGCGATAGGGGTTGGGGTCGGTTCCCTCTCCCTGACTATTGGGGGGCAAAGCCCGCTCAAGAGCAGCAATGCGGGTCGCCGGGGCCGGATGGGTACTCAAAAACGCCAACGCCGGCGGATACCCCTGTAATTTGGCCAGGAACTCCGGTAAACCCCGCCCGTCATACCCGGCCCGCAACAGGTACTGCAAAGCGCTGGCGTCGGCCTCCAACTCGTGCTGGCGACTGCGGGGCCGGCGCAGGGTCAGTTCCATCAGCACAGGGGTCAACTGGCTGCCATCGACGCCTAGCAAGGTGCTCACCCCCTGGGCAATGGCCAACTCCCGCAACTGCTGCACCAGGTGGCGGTGGACAATGTGACCAATTTCGTGGGCCAGGACGCCCGCCAATTGGGCTTCGTTATCCGCGGCCCGCAACAACCCCGTGGTCACATACACAAATCCCCCCAGGGTGGCGAAGGCGTTTACCTGGGGACTGCGCACCACCGTGAACTCGTAGGGGAGATTGGGGCGGTCGCTCACCTGCGCCAGGCGTTGGCCAACGGCGGCCACATAGCGTTGCAATTCCGGGTCGGGATGCACCTGGAACTCCCGGGTGAGCAATTGTTGGTGGATTTGCCGGCCCAACTGCACCTCCTGTCGGTCGGACAGGTTGCTCCATTGGAAAATCTGGATACCCCGTTGTAGCAACACCGGCCAAGGCAAACTCCGGCGCTGCGCCCATACCGGTCCCATGCTGGCCCAAAAGAAACAACTCACCAGCACCAGGACCCAAAACTGTCGCCACCGTCTGGTCATCACGCCCCCGCCCCTATCGGTCACCCCATGGACTACAATGAAACACAGTAAATCACTCAACCGAATTGTCGCCGGCCAGATTGATGCCTACTCCTACAGTCGTTCGTGCCCCCAGGACGGTTCCCACCCTGACCGAACTTGCCTGGGGATGGTTGCTCCAAGCCCTGATCGCCGGGGGGATGCTGGTGGCCTTAACTCGCCTGTGGCCCTATTACTGCGCCCAACGCCAGCGCCAACAGCTATTGCAAACGGAAGTGAGCCGCACGGAAACCCAGGTGCAAGCCCTCCAGCATCAATTCCAACGCATCTTTGACCCCCGCCAGCAATCCCGTTTGCGCCAAGCCGCCACCCAGCAACTCCAACCGAATCAACGCCTAGTTATTTGGGTTACGCCCCAGCGTTGAATCGCCTATGACGCCACCGTTGCCCGCCGATTTGAGTGATGCCTCCTATTTGGTCCTGGGGCTGGCCCATTGTTTCTGGAAAGAGGACACCGGTTTACGGGAGGTGCGCCTGGTGGAACCCATCCCCAGTGCCAGCCTGACCACCCTTTTGCAGGGCGTACCCACCTCCTACACCCGGCTGGTCGCCACAACCCTTGGTCAAGTCGGGACCCTGATGCCCCAAGCCTTTCCCGAGGCTCAACCCTGTGCCGATTTCTGGGAACGGGCCATCGCCGCCGCCCGCACCTATTGCCGTCACCCGCAGATAAGGCAGCAGCTACCCCCGGGAACCGAGCGTTGTGACTTGAATTTCAACCTGGAGCGCAAGCGCATTTTGAACAGTCGGCGCACCGTGCGCGATAGCGACAACATCCGCCAACATCCCCACACCCATCGACAGCTTTAACCCTGGTTGGCTGGTGTCACTTGCGTCAGACGGATTTGCTTACGGCCCAAGACGATGGCAAACTCATCCCCCGGCTTGAGGTTCATCTGCTTGGTATAGGCCGCACCGATTAGCAGATTGCCATTGGCTTGCACCCGCACCCGGTAGCTGGCCTCCCGACCGCCACGGGTTCGCTTCGGCTTACGGCCCTGACTGTCGAGGTCAATCCCGTAGGCTTCAATCAAGGCGTTGCGAAATTTTTGAACATTCACCCGTTCCACGCCTTTTTTGGTCACCGTGTAATAGCCGCAAGCTTTGGCCTTTTCTTTGTAGCTTAAATGACCTAATTCTTGCAACTTGGCTAGCAGGGCTGGGCCGGTTAATGGCTGGGGTTTGTCCATAACTACCTGACCTATATCGCTGGAGCAATGGCCTTGCTTTTATCATACGATCGGACTTGCCCTTTGGCCCGTATCCTAGCCAAGTTGTCCGGGTGCCGGGTAAAATAGTTAGGACAGTTAGGTCATTACACAGGAGGTTGCATCGTTCATGACGCAGGTGGTACTGGGCGAAAACGAAAGCATCGAATCGGCGCTGCGCCGCTTCAAACGGCAAGTCTCTAAAGCGGGGATCCTGGCCACGATCAAACACAAGCAGTACTTTGAGACGCCCCAGGAAAAGCGCAAGCGCAAGGCCAAAAACGCCCGCCGCAAGCGTCGGATGCGCTAGACCGTCATAATCTCTTTTTCCTTAGCCTGGGTCAGCTCGTCAATTTTGGCAATGTATTTATCCGTCAGCTTCTGGATGGCTTCCTGGAGGCTGAAGGATTCGTCTTTGGAGATGTCCGCCGCTTTCTCCTGCTTGCGCACCTGGTCAATGGCCTCCCGGCGGATGTTGCGCAGGGCTACCTTTCCTTCCTCGGCGAGCTTGTGCACGGTTTTCACCAGTTCTTTGCGCCGCTCCGCCGTCAAAGGGGGAATGTTCAGCCGGATTTGACTGCCGTCGTTGTTGGGGGTCAGCCCCACATCAGAGGTGCTAATCGCTTTTTCGATGGCCCCCAAGGTCGAGCGGTCATAGGGCTGGATGAGAATCGTGGTGGCATCGGGGGTGCTGATGTTGGCCAGGGAACGCAAGGGGGTAGGCACATTGTAATAGTCCACCATCACCCGATCCAAGATGGCGGCATTGGCCCGGCCGGTGCGAATGGTATTAAACGACCGCTGGGTGGCCTCCAGGGTCTGCTGCATCTTGGTTTCTATCTCACTTAAGTTCACAGTAACCTCCCACAATCGTACCAATGGGTTCCCCTGCCACCGCCCGACGGATATTGCCCGGTACGGATAGGTCAAACACCACGATGGGAATGTTGTTTTCTTGACATAGGGTAATGGCGGTGCCGTCCATCACCTGTAACCCCTGGGTCAACACGTGGCTGTAGGTCAGGCTTTGGTAACGGCGGGCGTGGGGGTTGACCTTGGGGTCGTCGTCGTACACCCCATCCACCTTGGTGGCCTTGAACACCACTTCGGCGTCAATTTCCGCCGCCCGCAGCGCCGCCGTGGTGTCGGTGGTGAAAAAGGGGTTCCCGGAACCGGCGGCAAAAATGACCACGCGCCCCTTTTCCAGATGGCGGATGGCCCGGCGACGAATGTAGGGTTCGGCCACCTCCTGCATGGAAATCGCCGTTTGCACCCGCGTTTGCACCCCAATCTGCTCCAGAGCGTCCTGCAGGGTCAGGGCATTCATCACCGTCGCCAACATGCCAATATAATCGGCGGTGGCCCGGTCCATCCCCGCTGCTGCCCCCTTGACCCCCCGGAAGATGTTGCCGCCCCCAACCACAATGGCCGTCTGGACGCCACTGTTGACCACTTCGGCAATTTCCCGGGCAATCCCCTGCACCACCTCCGGGTCAATCCCATAACTCAGTTGCCCCATCAGGGCCTCGCCGCTGAGCTTGAGGAGAATCCGTCGGTAGCGCATAGGGACGGGTGCAGTGGCAATCAGGATTAGAATAGCGGCCCGGGGACACCGGCGACAAGGGTTAATCCGTTTTTAATTTTAATACGGCCATAAAGGCTTCCTGGGGCACATCCACGCTGCCGAGAGCCTTCATGCGTTTTTTCCCCTCCTTTTGTTTCTCCAGCAACTTGCGCTTGCGGGTGACGTCTCCACCGTAACACTTGGCCAGCACGTTCTTGCGCAGGGGCGGGATGGACTCGCTGGCGATCACCCGACTGCCGATGGCCGCTTGGATGGGCACCCGGAACTGGTGGCGGGGGATGAGTTCCTTGAGTTTCTGCACCAGCGCTTTGCCCACCTGATAGGCCTTGTCCCGGTGCACGATGGTGGCCAGGGCATCCGCCGGTTCGTCGTTAATGAGGATGTCCAGCTTGACCAGGTCGCTAGGCCGGTAGCCCACCCACTGGTATTCCATGCTGGCGTAGCCCCGGGACCGGGACTTCATCTGGTCAAAAAAGTCGGTCACCACCTCCGCCAGGGGGAGGTCGTACACCAGCACCGCCCGCTCCGGCGTCAGGTAGCGCATGTCCTTGAATTCCCCCCGGCGGGACTGGGCCAGTTCCATCAGGGCGCCCACGTAGGCTTCTGGGGTGATGATCTCCACCTGTACGTAGGGTTCCTCGATCTGGCGGCGCTCGTGGGGGGCGGGCAAGTCGCCGGGATTGTCTATCTCGACCACCGTGCCGTTATTCAAGGTCACCCGATAGACCACCGAGGGAGCCGTCACCACCAGGTCCAGGTTGTACTCCCGCTCCAGCCGCTCCTGGACGATTTCCATGTGCAACAGCCCCAAAAACCCACAGCGAAAGCCCATCCCCATGGCCGAGGAATTCTCCGGCTCGTAGTGCAAGGCCGCATCGTTGAGCTTGAGTTTGGCCAGGGCGTCCCGCAAATCGGCATAGTCGTCGGCATTGACGGGAAACAACCCACAAAACACCATGGGCTTGGCCTCCTTGTAACCCGGCAGGGGTGCGCTGGCCGGTTGGGTCGCCAGGGTAATTGTATCCCCCACCCGCGCATCCTCCACCGTCTTAATAGCCGCCGTCAGATAGCCCACTTCCCCCGCCTGCAGGTCCTCTACCGGCACCTGATGGGGCGACATGACCCCCAGTTCGTCCACCTCGTATTCCTTACCGGAGGCCATCAGGCGGATGCGGTCCCCTTTGCGGCAACAGCCATCCACGACCCGCAGATACACCACCACCCCGCGATAGGGGTCGTAGTAACTGTCAAAAATCAGGGCGCGCAGGGGCTGGTCCCGCCGGTCCTGGGGGGGAGGGATGCGCTGCACCACCGCCTCCAGGATGTCCTCAATGCCGACGCCCTCTTTGGCCGACGCTAGGATCGCCTGAGAACAGTCCAGCCCAATAATCTCTTCGATTTCCCGCTTCACCCGTTCCGGGTTGGCCGCTGGTAGGTCAATTTTGTTGATCACCGGGATAATTTCCAGGTCGTGCTCCAGGGCCATGTACACGTTCGCCAGGGTTTGGGCTTCCACCCCCTGGGAGGCATCCACCACCAGCAACGCCCCCTCACAGGCCGCCAGGGACCGGGACACCTCATAGGAAAAGTCTACATGACCCGGTGTGTCGATCAAATTCAGGACATAGGTCTCCCCATTGCGGGCACGATAGTTCATCCGGGCTGCCTGCAATTTGATCGTGATGCCCCGCTCCCGCTCCAGGTCCATGTTGTCCAGGAATTGGTCCCGCATCTCCCGCTCGGCTACCGTACCCGTCACCTGCAACAGCCGGTCCGCCAGGGTTGACTTGCCGTGGTCAATGTGGGCAATGATGCAAAAATTGCGCAAGTGACTGACGGGCGTCGCGGTCATAACCAAGGCCACAGAACAATCCTGTTCTATTGTGCCATGGCCCATCCCCCTGTTTTGCCCCCTAAAGTTTAAGGGGAACCGGTTACCCAGCCCCCCTTTCCGTGTTTAACAAGCAGAACCTTTATGGCGCTGGTTCTGATTGATACCCCTATTGAAGGTAGGAACCTTTATAGCGCTGGTTCCTTTCTCAACCCTGTTTTTTAGTATGGCCTACCCAACAACCGTTCCCCGGGATTTTTAATCATCTCTTTAGGTTGGAGGTTACGGTTGGGGTTTCTGGTCCCGGCGGGGGTTAAAGCGCTCCATCTGGCGGATTTTTTCGTAGAGTTGTAGTTCTTCTGGGGACAGTTCGGTGGGGATTTGGATCACCACCTCCACAATCTGGTCGCCGCGGGTGCCGTCTTCCCGGGGATAACCGCGACCTGGCAGGCGCAGCCGCTGGTGGTTCTGGACGCGGGGGGGAATCGTCAGTTTAACCGTGCCGTCCAAGGTGGGGACGGGTATTTGGGCGCCCAGGATGGCCTCGCTGGGGGTCACGGGCACTGTGCAGTAAATGTCGTCGCCCTCTAGACGCAGGTGTTCGTCGGGGGTGACGTAAATCTTGAGGTACAGATCGCCGCCGTTTTCCCCCTGGTGGCGCAGGCGGATGCGTTGTCCGGTGACCATGCCGGGGGGCAAATTCACCTCCAGGGTACGTCCCCCAATACTCAGGCGCTGGCGCCCACCCCGATAGGCCTGGTGCAGGGACAGGTGCAAGCGAGCCTCGATGTCCGCCGGGCCGTTGTCGTCCCAGTCGGGTGGAGGGGGCGAGCCGTTGCGACGGGTAAAGCGGGTCAACAACTGGTCCAAAAAGTCCTGGAAGTCGGCAAAACGCCCGTAGTCAAAGGCGCTGCTGCCCCGGGGCGGCGGTTCCCCCTGGAAGCCCTTTTGCTGCCAGTACTGGCCATAGCGGTTGTACTCGGCCCGCTTTTCGCTGTCGGAGAGCACCTGGTAGGCCTCGCCGATGATTTTGAACATTTCCTCGGCCTGCTTGTCCCCCGGGTTCAAGTCGGGATGGTACTTCCGGGCCAGTTGCCGGTAGGCGCGCTTGATCTCGGCCAAGCTGGCGTTGCGGTCCACCCCGAGGATTTGGTAGTAGTTGCGGAAGTTGCGCATGGCACTACCAGTTCTCATCGTCCCACTCACGGCGACGGCGGTAACTGGGGCTGTCCTCTAACCGGCTCCAGGGGGGCGTAAACCAGGGCAGGTCATCCTCCTGCTGTTGTTGGCGGACGATGGCCATGAGTTCGTTGAGCTGATCCTGCAACCGGGTGGTGAGCCGGTCCACTTTGACCAAATCCTTGGCCGCCAGGCTGCGCCGCAGGGCTTGGATCAATTGCTCCATCTTCTGCCGCCGCTCCCGCAAAAACAGAAACCCATAATCTAGGGTTACCTGGCGCAGTTGCCGCTCCGCCTTTTGGATCAGGGCTTCCGCTTTTTGACAGCGCTCAATTTTTTGCTTCTGGGCCTGGTCGCTGGGGGCAGCCCGCTCCGCATCGGCCAGCATTTTTTCGATTTCGCTGGGGGTGAGGCTGGCTGCATCTTGGATGGTAATGGTGTGTTGTCGCCCGGTTTGCCGGTCCTGGGCTGAGACCTGGAGGATGCCGTTGGCGTCAATGTCAAAGGCGACTTGCACCTGGGGCAACCCCTTGGGCGCCGGGGGAATGCCCGTCAAACGAAACCGTCCAAGGGATTTGTTGCCGCTGGCCAGGGGCCGTTCCCCCTGGAGGATGTGGATTTCGACGGCACTCTGGTTGTCTTCGGCAGTGGAGAAAATGTCAGAGCGGCGCACGGGGATGGGGGTGTTGCGGGGGATCAGGGTTTTCATCATCCCGTTAGCGGTTTCCAACCCCAACGACAGGGGCGTGACATCCAACAGCAGCACATCCCGCAGGTCTCCCGCTAGGACTGCCCCTTGAATGGCCGCCCCCATGGCCACCACCTCCTCTGGGTTGAGGCCCTGGTAGGGTTCCTGGCCCAGCATGTCCCGCACCAATTGCCGCACCATGGGCATCCGGGTTGACCCCCCCACCAGCAACACCGCATCAATATCCGCCGGGTCCAACCCGCTGTCGTCTAGGGCCTGGTCCACCGGTCCCCGCAGGCGATCCAGCAAATCGGCGCACAGGGATTCCAGCGTACTGCGGCTGAGTTCGGCCTCCAGGTGTAACGGCCCCTCCTCCGTCGCCGTGATAAAGGGGAGGTTAATCAGGGTGCTGGGCACGCTGGATAGCTCAATCTTGGCCTTTTCCGCCGCCTCTAGCAGTCGTTGAAACGCTTGTCGCTCCCGGCGCAGGTCAATGCCGTGCTCCTTCTGGAACTGCTCTGCCAACCAATTGACGATGCGCTGGTCAAAATCCACGCCCCCCAATTGGGTATCGCCCGCTGTGGCCCGCACCTCGAACACCCCCTGGCTGATTTCCAGGATGGACACATCGAAGGTTCCCCCGCCCAGGTCAAACACCAGCACCGTTTGGTCCTCTTTTTTATCCAGCCCGTAGGCCAGGGCCGCTGCCGTGGGTTCGTTGAGGATCCGTTTGACCTCCAATCCCGCTATACGCCCCGCATCTCGGGTGGCCTGGCGTTGGGCGTCGTTGAAGTAGGCGGGCACAGTAATGACCACCTCCGTCACTGGATACCCCAGCACCTGCTCCGCATCGTCGGCCAGTTTGCGCAAAATCATGGCTGAGAGTTCTTCCGGGGCAAAGGTCTGGTCCAGGCGGGGACAGTAGACCTCCACCCGGTTGCGGGGTCCCCGGCGAATGGTATAGGGCACGCGACGGGCCACCGGCGGCAATTCATCATAGGTCATTCCCATTAACCGTTTCACCCCATAGAACGTGTTTTTGGGGTCGAGGACGGCCTGCCGCCGGGCCAGTTGACCCACCAATCGTTCTCCCTCCCGCGAAAAGCCCACTACGCTGGGGGTTGTGCGGCTACCTTCACTGTTGGGGAGCACCACCGGCCTCCCCCCTTCCATGACGGCGACGACTGAATTGGTTGTCCCTAGATCGATACCCACCACCCTGGTCATGGACTGCCCAATGCCTGATCGCAAGATTCTCTGTATCCTATCTTAATGTGCACCCATGGATAGACCGTTTCCCCTGCCCTGCAACCCGCTGGATAGGCGGCAGTCCCTACCGGGCCGACCTCTGGGGTATCTGACGGCGTGAATCCCTCCAACATTACCCCCTAGCGGAACTCACCTTTAGCTGAGCACAACTACAATAGAACAAGGTGTTGCCAACCCTCTACCATGGCGCTCATCGAAGAAGGCCTGACCGCCGAGGCCAACCTGAATGGATTGCTACGGGCCTATCAAGCGGGTGAACGAAATTTCAGCGGTATTGATTTGCAAGGGTTGAATCTCAGCCGCATCAATCTCATGGGGGCCAATTTGAGTGGGGCCAACCTGAGCTACACCAATCTCAGCGGCGCCAATATGTACGAAGTCAATTTGACGGAGGCCAATCTCAAAGGTGCTTACCTGGGCACGGTCATTTTACCCGATCAGGAAGGGGGGCGCCTGGTGTACGGTTCGGTTTTGGTCCGCACCAACCTCAGCCGGGCCATTTTAGAACGGGCCAGCTTGGTGGAAGCCAATCTCAGTCGTACCACCTTCTTCCAGGCCAATCTGCGGGGGGCGGATTTGCGCTTGGCCAACCTATACCGCACCAATTTCGACGGGGCCGACTTAACCGGTGCCCAACTGCGGCAGGCCAAGTTCTGCGGGGTGAACCTGAAAAACGCCATTATTGACATCCTGGAGTTAAGCAAGGCCCAATTGGACCCCGAAACCCGTCAGCTGGTAGCCGAACGGATCAGCAGCGGCCAGTGGCACGGCCAAATCTAGTTCAGGGCAAAGAGCGAGGCTGGTTGCGGAAGTTCAAAAACGGTCCCCACAATAACAGGCCGGGGAAAAAGAAAAAGACCAAAAAATACATAAACACCCGCTCCCAGGAACTGGCGACATACCAGCGGCTTTTCAGGTAAAAATAAATCGCCAGGGGCAACACCGATAGGTATGCACCCACAAGGGTCAGGTACAACAGGACAACCGGCATGGTTTTTCCCCGAATGATATGTTTCTATGGTACTGCCTTGGCCGGGGCTTGGCTACTGGGGACGAGCTGGGCAGGGCAGCCCCAACCCCTGGCGACCGCCTCGGCCCGCCGCGAACAACTCCAGCGGGAACAGCAGCGGTTGCAACCGGCCCATTACGACCTGGACCGTTACCCCCTGACCGACGCCCAGGCCACCCACTGGCGCCGCCTGCTCTGGGCCACGGCTCTCCGGCAACCCCAACAGCCCTATGTCTGGCAGGCCCTGCAACGGTTGCTCGTCCGCGCCCAGACCAATCCCCCGACCCCCACCGAGCAGGCCATCCTCACCCAGGCCCTGCAAGTTAGTCATCTATACTTCCAGCAACACCCCGCCAGCCGGCCTTACCTGCAACCGGGTCTGGAACAGGTGGTGCGCACCAGCCCCCATCCCCCCTGGGTGGCCCTGGCCGTAAATACCCTGGCCCGCCCGCTCCCCCTGCCCCAACGGCGAGGGCTGATTGACCAGGTCCGCCGGCGATTCCCTACGCCCCCTGATTTGCTGGCCCGGGTCCTTGAGGATTTGGAACAAGCGCCGCCGCCTTTGCCTCCTGTGGCCGACCTGCTGGCCTGGCAAGCCCATCCCCAGGAAATGCAGTTGTACGTTTTCTGCCATACCAACCGCTGGCGCCCCTGCCGGTTGTGGGTCAAAGACCAGCGGGGCGAGTTTTACCGGGAAAACGGGCAAATATGGTCGCGACCCCTGCTGCTGCAATCGGTGTATGCCCTGGACTGGCCATTTACCTATGGACAAACGCCCCAGGGGTTGCAGCGGGTCGAGGGCATCACGCCGGGGCGCGACGGGGAATTGTTCCGGGCCTATGGGCAATTTCCCTTGGTAAAGCTGTTTTTGCCCTGGGAAACGGGGGTGCAGGCGTTTTTCCCAGAACAACCGGGGCCGTTTCGGGGTTCCCTGGCGGACTACCAAGCCCTTTTGCCCCCTAGCTGGCGGGACTATCACCCCCTGCACCAGAGTTACCACGCTGGGCGCTTGGGCCGGAATTTATTGCGCCTTCACGGCACGGGCGACGACCCGGCCCTGTTTGTGCGACCACCGGCAGGACAACACCCATGGAATCCCGCCCTGGGATGCCTAACGGCCTTGGAACGCTACGGGCCGCAGGGGGAGTTGCTCCAGGCGGATATGCCGGCCATTCTGGAGGTGTTGAGCCAAGCCAGTGGCGGACGGATGACGGGTTACCTGCTGGTGGTGGACCTGCCGGAGGACCAGCCCTTAACGGGGGCGGCGGGAACAAGCTCGGTAAGGGGTTTCTGGGGTGTTGGGGAGCGCTGGCAGTTCACAAACTGGCTGCCCCAGGGGCCATCAATGCTAAAATGACACCAGAATGGACTGGGAATCGAAGAGTCACGATGGCGTGGTTGTTTTGGACGCAGTCCCAATCAGTGTTAGGGGGTGGAAATTGATGCGATAGATGGGCTTGCCATAGCAGCCTGAGCTATACATCCTTTAAATTTTTTGAGAAATTATCAACTGCGATGGCTTGAGCTGCAGGGTATTTGGGGGTTCGGATTTGCCTTTTCGGCTGTCCATCACCGGACACCAAGGATACCCAAGCAGCTGAGAAATGTTTAGGTTTATCGGGGAGGAATAGTTTATGGTGTGGCAGGGCGCCTGGGCGGCGTTGTTAGATGCGTCGTTGGTGGCTTTTGTGTCGCAAATCTACGCGATGCTGACGAAGGTTTTGGGGCCGCTGACTTTGAATTGGTTAGAGGGTGTGATGGCCCTGGGGATGTTGCTCCTGACGTTAGGGCTGCAACGGGAACCCTGGCCGGCGGTAGCCCCGGATACGTGACTGGCTTTGGCCTTAAGCGGCATCCTGGGGATTGGTATCGGTGATACGGCTTTTTTGCAGGCGCTGCCTACCCTGGGGGTGTCCCAAACCCTGGTGATGGATAAACTGTCGCCGGTGGTAGTGACGCTGCTGGCCTGGTGGACGCTGGGGGAACGGTTGCAGCCGATGCAACTGCTGGGGATGGCCTTGACGGTGCTCGGGGTCATCCTGGCGGTGACAGAACCCCTGACGATGGGGGGGAAACGGCGGCGTTTCTGGCAGGGGTTGGCCTGGGGTAGCCTGTATGCTCTGGCCCAGGGGGCAAGTGTGGTGTTGGCGCGGGCGGCTCTGGCAGGGTCGGACATCAGTCCTCGGTGGAGCGCCACCATCAGCTTGACAGCGGGGTTGCTGGTCCTAAGCTGGGGGTTGCGCCGGAACGCCTGGGACATCCGACGCCTGCCGCTGAAATGGTTACCGGTGATTGCGATGACCGCTTTTTTGAGTACTTATCTGGGGTTATGGCTCCAACAGTTGGCCTTGAAATGGATGCCGGCGGGGATTGCCCAGACCCTCAGCAGCACCAGTCCCCTGTTTGGCCTGTTGTGGGCTTGGGCTGGTGGGGAACCGGTCAGCCGCCGGTCTTGGCTGGGGGTGGCTTTGGCCCTGGTGGGCTGTAGCTTGGTTTTGCCGTAATCCCTTGCCTTGCTAACCCAGACCTGGGAGAGGCCTGATTTCCTGTTGTTTACAATCGTTTACAGTTGGGGTGAATTGGGTTCGGGGGGTTGGTGGTGCTCTGGCGGGGTGAGTGGGCAGCGCTGGCGGCGGCATTTTTATGGGCGGCTATGTCCCGAGTGTACGCCGGCTGGGGAAAGGTCTTTGCGCCCCTGTTGCTGAATTGGCTCAAGGGGGTGATGGCCCTGGGGATGTTTGTCCTCACCCTGGCGCTGCGGGGAGAATCCTGGCCGGTGTTGTCCTGGGAAACCTGGTTGGGGTTGGCCCTGAGTGGCGTTTTGGGGATTGGCATCGGGGATACGGCCTTTTTCGCCGCCTTGAACTCCCTGGGGGTGCAGCGGACGTTGCTGATGGATACTTTGTCGCCGGTGCTGGTGACGCTGGTGGCCTGGTTGGTGCTGGGGGAAGGGGTGCGACCGCTCCAGTTGGGGGGGATCGGCTTGACGGTGACGGGGGTGGCCCTGGTGGTGACGGAGCGGCCCGTAACGGTGCGGGAGCGGTTTCACCTGTGGCCGGGGTTGGCTTGGGGGCTGTTGTTTTCCTTGTCCCAGGCGCTGGGGGTGGTGCTGTCCCGCTGGGCGTTGGCGGCTTCCCCGGTGACCCCCCTGTGGAGTACGACGGTCCGCCTGGCGGCCGGGGTGGCGGTGCTGAGCCTGGGGGTACGGCGACCGGTGTGCGCCCGGGGCTGGTGGGCCATTCGCAAACGACCGGCCTGGTTACTCAGCATCGGGGGCACGGCTTTTTTGAGTACCTATGCGGGCATCTGGCTGCAACAGACGGCTCTGAAGTGGGCGCCGGCGGGGATTGTCCAGACCCTGAGTAGTACCAGTCCCCTATTTGCCCTGTTGCTGGCCTGGGTCTGGGGGGAACGGGTTAGCTACCGCTCCTGGCTGGGGGTGGCCTTGGCGATTAGCGGTTGCGCGTGGTTGTTTCAGGGGGCCTAGGACAATTGCACCTGCTGGGACAGCCGCGCCAGGATTTGGGGTTTGAGGCGCTCGTACTCCCGCCGCAGCAGTTCCTTGCTCAGGTCAGGGGCCGGGGCCAAGCGGGACAGTTGCCCTTGGTCGGCCCAGTCTTGCAATAAGGGGCGTTGGGCCGGAGCAATGGCCACCTCCAGGCGATGGCGAAACTTACTCGGATCCTCCAGGCTGAACAGCAGCAGGTAATAATGCCCGATTTCCGCCAGACAGCGACAGATTTCTTGACCCTCTGGCCGGTGCAAATCCAGGTAGCAGGGCAGCCAGCGGGGGTCTTGATTCACCTGGTACAGGGCCGTAATCCACAACACCATCGGGTGGGGCGCTGGCGTAAAGATGAACTGGTTATAGCAGCGATTCAACACCCGTTGGTTGATTTCCGCCTCTGGCAGCATCGCCCAAAGACTGGGAATGTAGGACGACCCCACCGGAATGCGCCTGGGAAAAACGATTTTTTGGATGGGTTTGTCCTTGGGCCAACTCAGGAGTTCCCAGGCCTCGGCAGACCGCTCTAGACTGGGGCCAGTGGCCACCTGGGGATGGTAGGTGTGGTCGTGGGCTAGGCCACCGGTAGGTATGACCGGCGTTGGCGGTCGCAGGCTTTGTTCCACCCGCTCCAGGGCCTGGATCACCTCCCCCATATGGGTGGGACGGTCGCGGGGGTCCTTGGCCAGGCAATGGTAGATCAGGCGTTCCAGTTCCGGGTTCTTGGGCAATTTGGGGTTGATGGCCTGTAGCGACGGCGGCGCTTGCAGGTGGTGGGCGCGGTACCAGGCGCCAATGGATTCAACGGGGGCTTGGATCGGCACTTGCCCCGTGAGCATTTCAAACATCATCACCCCAAAGCTGTAAATATCCGAGCGCTGGTCCAGACTGCGGCCTTCGAGTTGCTCTGGGGAACAGTAGGCCAGGGTGCCGGTAAAGTGGGAGGTTTGATTGCTCTCCGGGTTCTCGTTGATAAATTTGGCAATCCCGAAATCCAGGATTTTGGCCAGCATCCCCAGCCCCGGGTCCCGCACCACAAAGATATTGCTGGGTTTGATGTCCCGGTGAATCACACTCCAGACCTGGCCGTCCACCTCGATCCCCTGGTGCGCCGCCTGCAACCCCCGGGCGATCTGCTGGGCCAAAGGCAGGAACTGCTCCAGGGGCAAGGGCTGCACGTCAATCATTTCCCGCAGGCTTTCCCCCTGGAGGTACTCCATCACGTAAAAGGGCAATTCGCTCTCCTCGTCCACCCCGTAGTCCGTCACCCGCACAATGTGAATGCTTTTGTTGCCGAGCAGGGCGCAGGCCCGGGCTTCGCTGGCAAAGCGTTGTTGACTTTTTTCATCCAGCAACGTGTGGGACAGGAATTTCACCGCCACCGGCACGCCCCCCAACACCGTATCGGCCGCCTGGTACACCTTGCCCATACTGCCCCGGCCCACGATGGCTTGTAACTTGTAACGTTTTGCCAAGAGACGACCAATCCAGGGGTCTTGCCCCTTAGTACTCATCCCCCCATCCCCTCCACCGATGCCCCATGCTTTCCTCCCCCGGCTATCATTCCTATCCTACACAAACCCCTGTTCCGGCATCGAGGTTTGCTGACAGGTGGGCGTCTCCGCCAAACCGTAATTGTAGAGAAACGTGCGCAAGCGGTCATAGCGGCTCCCCCACACCTGAACCGGCGGCGCCTGCGGTTGGAGCTGTACCGGAACCGGCTCGAGCCAATCTGCTAAATCCACCCGCTGTAGATGTTGATAGGTCATTTCCCCTACCAGCACGTCGTAGCCCGCCGTTTTGGTCGCCGCTTCCAGGGCAAAGGCAGCGCTGACCGTCTGGCCGAGGGCCACATACTCCGTTTGCTGGGGCGATCCACCGGGCGCTACCAGAGCATAACCCGTATTGACCCCCGTCCCCAATTGCAGGGGAAACGGTAGCAAGTACTGCAAATGCAAGTTACTGGTCCCGCGGTAGAGACTCCAGAAGGCCCGCAGGATGCGCAACCAATCGGCAGCTGCTGGTTCCTTGGGGGAGTGGAACCAAGCTACCATCACCCCCCTTTCCGTGTACTGGCTGACTTGGGCGCCATAGCGCTGGGTGATTTCCCCCACCTGCCGGAACCAGGTCCCCATCACCTGGGCCACCTGTTGGTCGGGTGCCTGTTTCTCCAGCATAGCCCCGTTCCGCAGATGCAGGACCACCGCCGTCATCAAACAGCGGGTTTTGATAGCCGACGTGGTGGGGGCATCACCGCCAGCCAGTCCGCCAGAGGCCAAGAGCAACTGCATCCGCACCTGGCCAAAGACCATTTCGTCCCGCTCCCGTAGCCGCACCGGCAGAGTCACCCGCCGCCCGTTGACAAACGTACCATTGCGACTGCCCAGGTCCACGACATAGAACGCCTCGTTGTTCCGCCGTTGGATCAGGGCATGCAGGCGGGATACCCAAGGACTGTCGAGGATAATGGCCGCCTGATTGCTCCGCCCCACCAGCCAGGTGCCGTTGCCAATCAGGACATAGCGTTCTTCCGGTTGCCCCGACGACCCCAACCGCACCAGGTAAGCCGTTGCTGGTAACACCTAACCCCCAGGGAAACGCTAGCTCTATCTTAGTCCCGGTGATACTTGACCAACACATAGGCCGTGGCGTACTCCGGCAGGCGGCGGTTGTAGGCCCAAAATTCCTGGCGACTGGCAAAAATCCCGGCCAAATAGTCCAACTGGGCCAAATTGGCAGAAAACGCTCCCCCCGTGTCGGCGATCACCCCCAGCAACCACTGGCCCGGCCCCCGTTCCAACAGCACCACCCGGCCCAGCCCCACATTCCACACATCCCCGGCCAAGGTTACCCCCGGTTGAATTTCGATCTTGTTCTCGATGGTTTGGCCGTAGCCGCGCATGGCCGTCACCTCCTGGAAATACCAATAGCGCTGCTGCTTCTCAGGGGAAACACCGGGGACAAAAGGAAGGCCATTGTGGCGGTCCACGTTGAAATAGGCCGTTGTGCCGTCGGGAAACTCCACCAGGATGGTTCCCTGGAGCAAGGCTTCCTCCAGCCCCGCCCGCGTCAGATACACCAGGGGCGTCACCTTGTGGGCATCGGGACGACCCGGGGCCAAAGCACCCGCCAGGACCTCCTGTTTGGTGTACTGCTGATGGAAGTCATCCGTGCGCCACTCCGGGCGAATCTGGTACAGGGCGTAGCGATAATCCCCCTCCGGTTGCCGGCGACCCCGATGGCGAAACACCCCATACTTGGTCAACCGCAATTGCGACCCCAACCCCTCCGCTGGACGATAGGCCCGCCAATGCCAGGCTCGGAAATGCCGACGCAAAAAATCGGGATTTTGTAAACGCAGGGGTCGCGCCTGGGTGAGGTCCTCCAGCAGCACATCAATTAAAAAATTCAGGGTTTGCGTCACCTCCTCGACTTGCACCCCCAAGGCCCCCAACAGACCCGGCCGTTGGACAACTGTATCCTGCGCCCCGTATTTCCGGAAATAGCGGCGGGTGTTGATCAACACGATCAGCAGGGCATGGGGGTCAAAACTCACCGTTCCCTTCGGCAGGGGTCGCTCCTGAAAGACCTGGTGCGGTTGTACGGGATAACGGGCCTGCCCAAACTCATCCACCACCATATACAGACCGGTCGCCGCCCCCGGTTGATGCACCATCAACGTCAGCGCCAGCGCCGTCCATCCTCCCCACCCACAACGCCCCATGCGTTTGACCGACCCCCTGCCCTAGAATCGAAATGGATTTTATTGTACGCCATCCCCACGAATCATAGACATTTGGGGTTGCGCCTGCTAAACTGCCAGCACTGGGCTATGTCAGAAACGATGGCGTCTCCTCCGCTCCCCACCATCCCGCGAGCCGTGGCCGAGGTGGTGCCGCTGCTGGTGCGTTACCGCTACGAAGCCGACGAGGCGCAAGCCACAGCGCGGGTGCAGGCCTGGGCCAAAACCTATCCAGTCGAATGGCTCCGACCGGCGGTGGTGGAAACCCTCTACCAGGCCCGTTACAAAAGCATTTCCGTCGAGCAGGTGTTGAACCTCTGGCAGCGGCAGGGACGACCCCATCTCCACTACTCCGGTGATTTTGAACGACTGGTCAGTCGCCCGAGTCCCCCTTCCCCCTACCCATCTCCGCCGCGTCTGGGACAACGTCCCTGGCTTCCCCCGGCGGTCACTGAACCCCAATATCAAAAGCTGCGGACCCTGGCGACAGCCCAACCCCTGTTGGAATCCTGATGGAACGACCGGGCGCGATTTTTCTGGATGCGGTGGGGACCCTATTCGGCGTGCGGGGGTCGGTGGGCCAGGTTTACAGCGCCTGCGCCGCCCAAATTGGTGTACAGGTGTCCCCAGAACGACTCCAGCGGGCCTTTGTGCAGGTGTTTACCCAGGCTCCCCCCCTGGCCTTCCCCACCCTACCGGCGACGGCCATTCCCCAGGCAGAGTATGACTACTGGTACCGGATTACGGAGCAGACCTTTGCCTTAGCGGGGGGCTTGGCGCAAATTCCCGACTTTGCCGCCTTTTTTCCCCGGGTGTACGCCACCTTTGCCACCGCCGACCCCTGGGAGCTCTACCCCGATGTTGTGCCGGCGTTGCAGGCTTGGCAGGCCCAGGGTATTCCGGTGGGAGTGATCTCTAACTTTGATAGCCGCCTGTACCGGGTGTTAGAGGCCTTGGGTTTGGCATCTTGGGTGCAAACGGTGACCATCTCCAGCCAGGTGGGGGCAGCCAAGCCGGCGGCACAGATTTTCCAAGCTGCCTGGCAGGCCCAGGGTCAACCGCAACCTCCCCTATGGCATATCGGCGACAGTTGGGAGGCAGACGTACTTGGAGCCCGCTCGGTGGGCTGGCGGGGGATTCATCTTTGCCGCCAGGGTCCCTCCCCCGGGGCGGATGCCATACGGTGCTTGACGGATTTAATCGAGCAGTAGGCCACAACCCCCAGCGGGACGCCTCAGCTTGCCGACATTTCTACCGAGAGGTTAGTCTGGGAGGTGAGCCGGTCCCCAACCGGTCGGGCCGCCCGCACCGCCTTGAACATGCCAAACCGGCACAGCCCGGCCCCAAACGCCCAGCGCATCAGCAAAAACGTCGGCACTTCCCGCAGGGATTTCACCAGCCCCACCAGGCCAAAGCGCAGGATGCCCTCCGGTCGCGCTACCCCCTGCCAAACGCTATCCAGCCAAGATGGCAAGGTCGCCCGCGTCCAATCCGCCGTAACCACTTCCCCGGCCACCAGCCCCGTCGCCGTCAGCGCCTCCGCGAAACCCTCGATGCTGGCAAAGGCCGGATGGGACCATTGGTCCAGCAACTGCCGCATCACCCATCGCTCCAGGAAATTCAGGGGTTTTTGCCGGTCATCCCGCTGGTTCCAGTCCGCCACCACCAAAATGCCCCCCGGTTTCAACACCCGCATCAGTTCGTTGGCGAAGCGTTGCTTATCCGGGATGTGCGGCCCCGCTTCGATACACCAAACCACATCAAAACTTTCATCGGCAAAAGGCAAAGCCAGCGCATCCGCCACCAAAAACTGCACCGGCAAATCCGGAGGCGTCAGTTCCTGCGCCCGGCGCACCTGCTGGGGACTCAGGGTGATGCCGGTGACCACAAAACCATAATCCCGCGCCAGGATACGACTGCTGCCCCCGATACCACAGCCCACATCCAGCACCGTCGTCCCCGGAGGCAACCGGTCTAACCCCGCCCAGCGCACCATCTCGTGCACAAAATCCACCTTAGCCTGGCGGAAATCCTTGCGCCGGGGCGGGTCGCCGTAGTGTCCCAGGTGAATGTGCTCGCCCCAGTAAAACTCCAAAATACCGTCCCGCGTCCAGTTGTCGTAGGATTGGGCCACCGACGCTGGTGATTTATACTTGCGGGGAAAGAGCAAATATAAAACCAGACCAATGATTAAAAGGGCAATCAGAATGCTGATGCTCAGCAGAAAAAACCGGAACATAGAGCCAGACGGGATGCAAAGCCTTAGTTAGTGTAGCATTCTGGGGAAATTAACGGCGGGGATCATCCTCAATGGCCAAACCGGGGCATCTATACGTTGTTATTACAGATCACGGGTTAGGGCATGTGACACGCACCCTGGCTATCCTGGCGGAGCTGCGGCGCCATCGGCCAGACCTCCACCTCACCCTAGTGACAACCGTCCCCCAGACGGATTTGGCCGCTTACCTGCCCTTGCCCTTTACCCATCGTCCCGTGGCCTTGGATGTGGGGGTGATCCAAACCGACAGCCTGAGCCAGGATATAGCGGCGACCCAGCGGGCGTTAATCGCGCTCCAGACCCGGGCCGTGGACCTGGTTGCCCAGGAGGTGGCCCACATCCAGCGTACCGGCGTTGATCTCATCTTTGCCGACATTCCGGCCCTGGCGGGGGTGATTGCCCACCAAGCTGGGGTTCCCTGTGTCATGTCGGGCAATTTCGGCTGGGATTTTATTTACCGGCAGTGGGGGGGCGAGTTTGTGGCCCTGGCGGAGCAGTATGCCCAGGGGTATCGCTACTGTGACCATCTGTTCCGGGTGCCCTTTTGCGAGGCGATGGCCAGTTTTCCCCGCCTGACGGATGTGGGGTTGACTGGCCAATGGCCCCGCTTTGCCCCCGAGGTGGTGCGGGAAACCCTAGACATCCCTACGCCGCCGGAGCGCACGGTGTTATTGGCCTTCGGGGGATTCGGGTTGCGGCACGTTCCCTATGAGGCCCTCAGCCGTTTTGCCGACTGGTGTTTCCTGACGTTTGACCCCCAGGCGCCCCCCCTGCCCAATCTGCGGCCTTGCCACCAGACCCCCTACCGGCCCGTGGATGTGATGCCCCTGTGTGGCCAGGTGGTTACCAAGCCGGGCTACAGCACCTACTCCGAAGCCTACCGCCTGGGGTTGCCCATTTATTCCTTGGAGCGCCAAGGGTTTGCCGAAGCCGATCTGCTGTTGCAGGGTCTCCAGAAGTACTGCCACCATCGGATTATTTCCCTGGCGGATTTCCACGCCCATCCCTGGGAATTCCTAACCCTTGATCCCTGTCCGCCCCAAACCGACGACCGGCTGGCCACCGACGGCAACCAAACCATCGCCCAGGCGCTACTGCAGTACCTGAACGGTTGAAACGGGTGCGACTCGGTGGTCCGACGGAAATCAGAACCTGCTATTTACAATCTTTAATATCGGCAAAAACCAAGGCGGCAGTCACCCCGGTCATGGCAGTCAGGGGTTGGTTGGAAAAACAGGGCAGGGAGGTTACCCGCTGGCTGGGGGTGGGAGCGGCAGTGGTGGCCCTGGCGGCCATGGGGTTCTGGTTCTACGGCCGGCGTCGTCCCCAGATGCTCGACCTGGATGCCCTGACCGTTCCGGTTACCCGCCGCGATCTCATGGTGCGCATCCCCGCCAGCGGCCGTATCGAACCCCGGCAGCGGGTCAATCTCAGTCCCAAAACGCCGGGGCAACTGGTGGCGTTGTATGTGCAACAGGGGGACCGGGTGGCCGCCGGACAAGTCATCGCCCGGATGGATGACGCCGAATTACAAGCCCGTAGACAACAGGCCCTGGCTAATTTGGCCCAAGCCCAAGCCCGCTTAGCCGAGTTAAAGCGGGGCAATCGTCCCGAAGAAATCGCCCAGGCCCAAGCCCAGGTGCAAGCCGCCCAAGCCCGTTACGAACTGGCCCGCCAGCGCCGCCAACGCAACGAAGACCTGTTTCGCCAGGGGGCCATTGCCCTCGATACCCTGGAAGCTGCCCGCGCCGAAGAAAGCACTGCCCTAGCCACTCTCCAGGAAGCCCAGCGCCGGTGGGAACTGTTCCAAGCCGGCAACCGACCCGAGGTGATTGCCCAAGCCCAGGCCCAGGTAGCCGCCGCCCAGGCCCAACTGCGCACGATCGAAGTCCAAATTGCCGACACCCTCATCCGCGCCCCCTTTGCCGGCATCATCACCCAGCGCTACGCCTCGGTGGGGTCCTTCGTCACCCCCAGTAGCTTTGCCTCCAGCACCGCCTCCGCCACCTCCAGTTCCATCGTCGCCCTGGCCAGTGACCTGGAAATGGTCGCCCGGGTAGCCGAAACCGACATCAGCCGCATCCAACCTGGCCAGCAGGTGGACATCACCGCCGATGCCTATCCCGGCGAAAGCTTCCGTGGTCAGGTGGCCCTCATTGCCCCCGAAGCCATCGTGGAACAAAACGTAACCTTTTTTGAAGTGCGGGTACGCCTGCTGACGGGTCAGGAGCGGTTGCGGGCCGGGATGAATGTGGATGCGGTTTTCCTCGGCGAACGCCTGCCCCAGGCCCTGACCATCCCCACGGTGGCTGTGGTAACGGAGCGAGGGCAAACCGGCGTTTTGGTCCCCGATGCCCAGGGTCAACCCCGTTTTCAACCCGTGGTCCTGGGGGTCACCCTCAACGAATACACCCAAGTCCTCCAGGGTCTGCAACCCGGCGATCGGGTCTTTGTGGACCTACCCAGAGGCACCCTCCCAAACCGTTCCTAAAAAATTACGCCCCCCTTTACGCCCGCCGATTGCAGGAACCCTAACGACCGTTTCCCTAAGCCTTGCGGGAATAGAACTCCACCACCAGCAGTTCGTTGACCTGTAAAGCCACGCACTGGCGCTCCACCACCCCCGTCACCCGGCCCTCCAACCTGTTTTTATCGAACTCCAGATGGGTCGGCAGCGTGGCCAAGCCGGGGTACTCTGCGTAGGCCGCTACCAGCTTACGGGACGATTCCCGCGGGCGCACGGTAATGACATCGCCAGGTTTACATTCGTAACTGGGGGTGTAAACCGTCTGGCCATTGACCTGGATGTGCCCGTGGCTGACCAACTGCCGGGCTGCCGGAATCGTCGGCGCCATCCCCAACCGAAACACCGTATTATCCAGGCGCATCTCCAGTAGTTGCAACAGCGCCAAACCCGTTGACCCCTTCACCCGTCGCGCCTTGCGCACATACCGCAACAACTGCCGCTCGGAAACGCCGTAGTTGTAACGCAGCTTTTGTTTCTCCTCCAGCCGCTTGGCGTACTCCGACAACTTGCGGGGCGCCTGGCCGTGTTGGCCCGGGGGATTTACCCGCTTGCGGGCCGTCTTGCGGGTCAAACCCGGCAACTCCCCCAACCGACGAATGATGCGCACCCGTGGGCCACGATAACGAGACATAGTCTGCAAAGAAGGCAACAGCCCTTTATCATATCACGGCTATCTCCCCGGGGGCAATGGGCGCAACGGGGTAGGATTGTGCTAAGATAAACAATGCTCTAAACTAAGCCGGGTCGTCCGGGCGAGGAAGCGGCATGGAGAAAAAAGAAACGGTGGCACCGTCGGCCAAGGCCGGCCTGCTGACGTTTTTACAGGATGTGCGCGCTGAGTTGAAGAAAGTGATTTGGCCGACTCGGCAGCAGCTCATCAGCGAATCGTTGGCGGTTATCCTGATGGTGGTCGCGGCGACGCTGATGATTTATCTGGTGGACAGTTTATTTGCGTGGTTAGCGCGGCGGGTGTTTCCATGACCTATACAGCGGAACCAAGGGAGGGGGAAGAACGGGCGGGACGGCCCTGTTGGTATGTAGTGCAGGTGGCCTCCGGCTGTGAGCAAAAGGTCAAAAGCAGCCTGGAGCAGCGCAGCCGTACCCTGGACATGACGGACCGGATTTTGCAGGTGGCGATTCCCCAGGCACCGGTGGTGCGCATCCGTAAAGACGGCAGCCGCCAGAACACGGAGGAAAAGATCTACCCAGGCTATGTGTATGTGCAGATGCTGGCGGTGCAAAACGACAAGGGCCAGTGGGAGATTGATGATGAGGCCTGGCAGGTGGTGCGCAGTACGCCCCATGTGATCAACTTCGTCGGGTCGCCCCAGGTGCGGGGGGGGCGGGTGCAGGTCAAGCCGGTGCCCCTGTCGGATGCGGAGGTGGATCGGGTCTTCCGGTCGGTGGCGGTTGAGGAACCCAAGGTGAAGGTGGACATGGCCCCCGGCGACCGGATTCTGGTGATTTCTGGGCCGTTTAAGGACTTCCGGGGTGAGGTCATCGAGGTCAGTCCTGAGCGCAGTAAACTCAAGGCGCTGTTGTCGATTTTTGGCCGGGAAACGCCGGTGGAGTTAGAGTTCACCCAGATTCAAAAAGAAAGCTAAGGGTTTAATTGATGGTTTGAGGGAGACTGTTCATGGCCAAAAAAGTGACTGCGGTGGTGAAATTGGCGTTACCGGCTGGGAAGGCAAACCCGGCGCCTCCGGTAGGTCCGGCCCTGGGGCAACATGGGGTCAATATCATGATGTTCTGTAAGGAGTACAACGCCAAAACCGCTGACAAGGTGGGGATGATCATCCCGGCGGAGATCACGATTTACGAAGACCGCAGCTTTACCTTTGTCCTGAAAACGCCCCCGGCATCGGTGTTACTGGCCAAGGCGGCGGGGATTGAGAAGGGTTCGGGCGACCCCAAGGGCAAAAAGGTGGGGAAAATTACTCGGGCGCAACTGCGGGAAATTGCCCAGACCAAACTGCCGGACCTGAACACGGATGACATCGAAGCGGCTATGCGCACGGTCGCCGGGACGGCCCGCCAGATGGGAATCACTATTGTGGATTGACAAGGGGAAGGTTTTGGGGAGAAAATAAAAGACTGTGCTTATTGAGGGGGAGAGGGTGACTCGTACGTACCCCGAAGGTGACCAGCGATGAAAAAACACTCTAAGCGGTTTCAAGCGCTTTTGGCGAAGGTCGAGCCGCGACCCTATGAGCCAAGGGAAGCGATTGCCCTGTTGAAGGAAACAGCGACGGCGAAGTTTCCCGAGAGTGCGGAGGCCCATATTCGCTTGGGGATCGACCCGAAGTTCAACGACCAGCAGTTGCGGGCGACGGTGACGCTGCCCAAGGGGACCGGGCAAACGGTGCGGGTGGCGGTGATCGCCCGGGGTGAGAAGGTGGTGGAGGCCCAGGCGGCGGGGGCGGATGTTTGGGGCTCGGAGGAGTTGATTGAGGAGATCGCCGCTGGTCGGCTGGATTTCGACAAGTTGATTGCCACGCCGGACATCATGCCCAAGGTGGCCAAGTTGGGGAAATTGCTGGGTCCCAAGGGGCTGATGCCCTCGCCGAAGGGGGGGACGGTGACGTTTGACCTGGCCTCGGCAATTAAAGAGTTCAAGGCGGGCAAGCTGGAGTATCGGGCGGACCGGTCGGGGATTGTCCATGTGCTGTTTGGCAAGGCGTCGTTTGCCCTGGAGGACTTGTTGGTGAATCTCAAGGCGGTGCAGGAGTCCATCGACCGCAACCGACCCCCAGGGGCCAAGGGGCGCTACTGGCGGAGTCTTTTCATCTCGGCGACGATGGGACCGGGGATCGAGGTGGACTTCAATCTCCTGCGGGACATGAAGTTGGCCGAGGCGTAAGGGTTTGGTCGGTCGTGCGTGGAGGAGGAGGCAGGCCTAGCGAGTAAATCACCCCCAAAAATTTTTGATCGTTGACCGCAGACTGCAGGTGGCTGATGCGTAAATCCTGCCGAGGTCAGTCCAAAGTGCCCCGCTGGGGGTGGCGTTGGATATGGCCCGGCGTATCTTGACCGGGTTTTTTATTTGGGAGGGCCTATGGGACGTACCTTAGCGAGCAAAAAGGCGATTGTGGAGGAACTGAAACAGACCCTGGACCAGACCCAGTTGACGCTGGTGATTGACTACCAGGGGTTGACGGTGGCGGAGATGACGGACTTGCGCCGGCGGTTGCGCGCGACCGGTGCCCGCTGCAAGGTGACCAAGAACACGCTGATGCGCCTGGCCGTGCGGGACAATCCCACCTGGCAGCCGATGGAGCGCTTCCTCAAGGGGGCGAATGCCTTTCTCCTCATTCGGGATGATTTACCAGGGGCGGTCAAGGCTTACCAGGAGTTTCAGAAAGCCACCAAGAAAACCGAATTGCGGGGCGCGGTGATGGAGGGGCAAGCCCTGGACGAACAGGCTCTCAAGGCGGTGCTAGAGCTGCCCCCCAAAGAGGTGTTGATGGCCAAAGTGGCGGGGATGCTCAAGACCTTGCCCACCCAATTGGCCACCGCGCTCCAGGCGGTCCCCACCCAACTGGCGACGGGGATCAACGAAGTACCGGCCTCCTTGGGGCGGGTGCTGCAGGCGGTTGTCCAACAAAAGGAAGCCGCCGGTTCCTAACATGTCCACTGTTGATTGACGTCAAAAAGGAGAAACGACCATGTCTGCGAAAACCGATGCCATTTTAGAAGAGCTGAAGAGCTTGACCCTGCTGGAAGCAGCCGAGCTGGTCAAGAAGATTGAGGAAACCTTTGGGGTGAGTGCCGCCGCCCCGGTTGGGGGGATGGTCATGGCCGCCGCCCCTGTGGCCGCTGCGGGTGCCCCTGCTGCTCCTGCTCCGGCAGCTGAACCGGTGGAGGAACAAACTGAGTTCAGCGTGATCCTAGAGGCGGTACCGGCGGATAAGAAGATCGCCATCTTGAAGGTGGTGCGGGAGTTGACCGGCCTGGGGTTGAAGGAGGCCAAGGACCTGGTGGAGGCAGCCCCCAAACCGGTCAAGGAAGGCATCCCCAAGGAGGAAGCCGAGAAGATCAAGGCCAAACTGGTGGAGGCCGGTGCTACAGTAGCGGTGAAGTAATAGCCGTTGCGCTATGGCCGCTACCCGTCTCCTGCTGCTGCGTCACGGTGAGAGTACCTACAATGCCCAGTCGCTGATTCAGGGTCGTTCGGATGCGGCCTTGCTCACGGAGCGAGGACGGGCCATGGCGGGGCAGACAGGGCAATTGCTCCAGGGGGTGGCGATTGACCAGATGTACGTCAGCCCCCTGCGACGTGCCCTGGAGACGGCCCAGTTGCTCAACCTGGCGGGGGTGCCCATCACGGTTACGCCTGACTTGCTAGAGATTGATTTGCCGGCGTGGGAGGGACTGCCCCAGGAGACGGTTAAGCAGCAATTTCCCGAGGATTACCGGCGCTGGCGCACGGCCCCCAAGGAATTTGTCATGCAGGGTCGTTATCCCCTACTGGAGCTGCTTTCCCAGGCGGAGCGCTTGACCCAGCGCTTGCACAGTCAGCACCAGGGGCAAACGGTATTGGGGGTGGGGCACGCCACCATGAACCGCCTGTGGTTGGTGCAGCTGTTGCGGTTGGCGCCGGAGCATTACTTCCGGTTGCAGCAGAGCAACTGTGGGGTGAGTGTTGTCAATCTCCAGGGCGAGCAGGTGCAACTGGAGGCCCTCAACCTGGTATTCCACACGGGCAATCTCTTTCCCAAGTATAAGGGGGGGACGCGTATCTACCTGGTGCGGCACGGGGAGACGGACTGGAACCGCCAGGGCCAGTTTCAGGGGCTGAAGGATATTCCGCTCAACGCCCAGGGCCGTCGCCAGGCGGAACAGACGCGGCGGTGGCTGGCCCAAGTGCCCTTGACGTTTGCCATCAGCAGTCCCTTGAGTCGGGCGCGCCAGACAGCGGAAATTCTCCTGGCGGACCATCCGGGGGTGACGCTGGAATTGCTGCCGGAACTGCAAGAGATCAGCCACGGTCTGTGGGAGGGCAAGTTCCACCACCAGGTGGAGGCGGAATTTCCAGGGATGCTGGCGGCCTGGCATACCCGCCCAGAGACGGTGCAGATGCCCGAGGGGGAGAATCTGCAACAAGTGTGGGAGCGGGCGGCACGGGCTTGGCAGTCCATCATCACCCGCTACGAGGGGCAGCAGGGGCTGGTGGTGGCCCACGACGCCATCAATAAGGCCATCCTGTGCCAGTTGTTTCACCTGGGGCCGGAGCGGTTCTGGTTGTTTAAGCAGGGCAACGGGGCCGTCAGCGTCATTGACTATCCCGAGGGCGCCCAGGGTCCTCCCGTTTTACAGATGCTCAACCTCACCCGTACGGATGGGTTTTTCGACCAGACGGCTGCCGGCGCCCTCTAAATCACCTGTAGTACCATGCCTTCGCGGGCAAGGAGACTGTTGGCAAACACCTGGCGCACTTGGGTCTCCACCTGGTCCAAAAAGTCGTCGTCGTGGTTGGGGTCGTGGTGGAACAGAACTAGCTGGCGCACTTGGGCGGCCTGGGCCACTTGTACCCCCGCCTGCCAGGTGGAATGGCCCCATCCACACCGAGGTTGTTCGGGGTCGTGGTATTCCCCGTCGGTGTAGTTGGCGTCGTAAATCAATACATCGGCGTGGCGAGCTAGATGCACCACACTGCGATCGAGCCGGTCGGGGTAATGTTCCGTGTCGCTGGCGTACACCACGGTTTTGCCCCGCCAGGTCACCCGATACCCCAGGGCGTAATTAGGGTGGTTGAGGCTGCCGGTTTCCACCGTCACGTCCCCTATCGTCAGCACATCCCCCGCCAGCAGGTCATGGAAATGCAAATCCGCTTGCATCCGCTGCAGGGGTACGGGGAAATTGGGGTCGAGCATTTGGTTGCTCAGGCTCTGTTTGATGGAATAGCCGGTGTGGGTGGCGGGTCCGTAGATGTGCAGGCAATTGCCCGCTTGGTAGGCGGGGGCAAAAAAGGGAAACCCCTGGATGTGGTCCCAGTGGGAATGGCTAAAAAACAAATGCAGCTCCAGGGGCGCCTGTAGCTTCAGGGTTTGGCCCAATACCCGTAGCCCCGTGCCCCCGTCAAAGACCAACCGCCGGTCCCCCGCCTGCACCTCCACACAAGGGGTGTTACCCCCATAGCGCACCGTCGCCGGCCCTGGCACCGGAATACTACCCCGTACGCCCCAAAACTGCACTGTCAATCCCATTGCTGTAATGATGGTGGACCCCAGGCCTTTGCTTCACCATAACCCGAGTTCCCTGAGGCCGTCAGTGATCTCACGGTGAAGCTGTCATTGCCTGGGACCGCAACCGGCTCAGACCGTATTCCAACCCCTCCGCCACCGCCTGGTAAGAGGCTTCAATAATATTGGTGGACACCCCCACTGTGGTCCAGCGGTCTGTTCCGTGGGTAAATTCGACGAGTACCCGGGTGGTGGCCGCCGACCCCGCCTGCCCGTCCAGCACCCGCACCTTGTAGTCGCTCAACTGGAACTCGCC
This sequence comes from Gloeomargarita sp. SRBZ-1_bins_9, assembly GCA_039794565.1. Classification (NCBI taxonomy): domain Bacteria; kingdom Bacillati; phylum Cyanobacteriota; class Cyanophyceae; order Gloeomargaritales; family Gloeomargaritaceae; genus Gloeomargarita; species Gloeomargarita sp. SRBZ-1_bins_9. Next base: position 312,387 of record JAUQVX010000002.1, read on the forward strand.
GATTTGGGGATAGAAATTCACCAGCGCCCGCCGCAGGGCATTGTCCAAAGCTGACACTGGGCCGTTGCCCTCGGCTGCTGTGATTAACTCCTGGCCGTTGACTTCCACCTTCACCGTCGCCACCGACGAACTCCAGTGACCGTTGCCCTGGGCCTGGGTCTGACAGTGGACCTGAAACCCATGCAGGACGAAAGCCGGTTGCCGCTGCCCCAGCACCTCCCGCACCAGCAACTCAAAACTGGCCTCCGCCGCCTCGAATTGATAGCCCCGTCCTTCCAGCTCCTTGAGACGACGCAGCACCTCCTTGGCCGCTGGATGGGACCGGTCCAAAGGCAACCCCAACTCCTGCGCTTTGGCTAGGATGTTGCTCAGCCCGGATTGCTCGGAAATCACCACCCGCCGCTGGTTGCCCACCACCTCCGGGGGAATGTGCTCGTAGGTGGCCGGGTTTTTCCCCACCGCGCTGACGTGAACGCCCCCCTTGTGGGCAAAGGCCGATGCCCCCACATACGGCGCATGGTCATTGGGGGCCAGATTCACCCGTTCGCTCACCGCCCGGCTCACCGCCACCAAATGCCTCAGTTGCTCTGGGGTAATGCAGTCGTACTTCAGCTTTAGTTGCAGGTTGGGAATCAGGGTGCACAGGTCGGCGTTGCCACAGCGCTCCCCGTAGCCGTTAATCGTGCCCTGGACCATGCGCGCCCCGCTTTGCACCGCGGCAATGGCGTTGGCCACGGCGGTCCCGCTGTCGTTGTGGGTGTGGATGCCGATGGGGGCATCGGGAAACCTGGCGCGCACCTGCTGGACAATTTCGCTGATCTGGTGGGGAAGCATGCCGCCGTTGGTATCGCACAGCACCAACCATTCCGCCCCCGCTTGGTAGGCCGTCTCCAGGGTCGCCAGGGCGTACTCCGGGTTGGCTAGATACCCGTCAAACCAGTGCTCGGCGTCGTAAAGTACATGGCGCTGGTGCTGGCGCAGGTAGGTAATCGTGTCGGCAATCATGTCCAGGTTGTGGGTCAGGGTGGTGCCTAGCCCTTCGATGACATGTAAATCCCAGGACTTGCCAAAGACCGTGACCCAGGGGGTGCCTGCCGCCAAAATACCTTGCAGTAGGGGGTCTGCCGCGGCGGTGGTGCGGGGCCGCCGGGTGGAACAAAAAGCTACCAGCCGGGCGTGGGTCAGGGGTTCCTGTTGCATTTGCCAAAAAAATTGCATGTCCTTGGGATTGGCACCCGGCCAGCCCCCCTCGATGTAATGCACCCCCAACTGGTCCAGCAGGTGGGCAATTTGCAACTTGTCCTCCAGACTCAAGGACAACCCTTCCCGTTGGGCACCGTCTCGCAAGGTGGTATCGTAAAGCCAAATCCGTTCGCCGCTCATGGCTGGATGCACTTGCTGGTGTTTTTATTGTAGAGCGCGGGCATGAACCCCCAATTGTCCCTCTGGGAAAAAGTTTGCTACGGGCTGGGGGATTTTGGCCCCGCGGTATTGGCCAATTTAATGCTGGTGTTTCAGTTGATTTTTTTGACCAACGTAGCCGGACTGCCACCGGGTCTCGCCGGAACGGTACTCCTGATTGGCAAAGCCTGGGATGCCATTAATGACCCGCTGATTGGTTTTCTCAGTGACCAGACCCGCAGTCGTTGGGGCCGCCGGTTGCCCTGGATGATGTGGGGAGCGGTGCCCTTGGGGGTGAGTTTCCTGGGGCTGTGGTGGGTGCCCCCCTGGACAGACCCCTGGCCCAAGTTCCTGTACTACGTGGTGGTAGGAATTGCCATCCATACGTTTTATACGGCGGTGAATTTGCCCTATACGGCCCTGACGGCGGAGTTGACCCAGGACTACGACGAGCGCACCAGCCTGAATAGTTTCCGGTTTGGGTTGTCCATCGCCGGCAGCTTGTGTGCGTTGACCCTGGCGCTGGTGATTTTTCAAGCCCTGGTGGAGCTGCCGAGTCAAGGGCGCTATCAGGTGTTGGGGACCCTAGGGGCCGTGGTGGCGGTGCTGGCTATCTACGGTTGTGTGGCGGGGATTCGCCGGCGGGTGATGGATATAGAACGGCAGCGGCGACCGGTCCCTGTTCAAGAATCCCTCTGGGCGCAATGGCGGGCCGTCCTGCACAACCGACCGTTTTTATTCGTGATCGGCATTTACCTGTGCTCCTGGCTGGCCCTGCAAAACACCGTGGCGGTGATTCCCTACTTCGTCAAGTACTGGATGGGCTTGACCGAGGCGGCCTTTACCCAGGTGGTGCTGGCGGTACAAGTAACAGCCCTGGGGATGGTGTTTTTCTGGGAACGGGTCAGCCGCCGCCTGGGCAAAAAGGCAGTGTATTTTCTGGGGATGGCGGCTTGGATTGGGGCGCAGGCGGGCTTGTTTGGGCTGCAACCAGGGCAGGTGAGGCTGATGTTCGCCTTGGCGGTGATCGCCGGTGTGGGGGTGGCCACTGCTTACCTGATTCCCTGGTCCCTGCTGCCGGATGTGATCGAGTGGGAGGAACTGCGCACGGGACAGCGGCGGGAAGGGATTTTCTACAGCTTGATGGTGTTTTTGCAAAAGGTGGGTCTAGCGCTGGGGCTATTCCTGGTGGGTCAGGCGCTGGAATGGTCCGGGTTTGTCAAAACGGTAGCGGGGCAACCGGAACCGGTGCAGCCCGTCAGTGCCTTGCTGGCTATTCGTTGGCTGATCGGCCCGCTACCGACGCTGGTGCTGCTGTTGAGCCTGGTCTTTGCCTATTACTACCCCATCACCCGGGAAAAACACGCCGAGATCGTCCTGCGCTTGGCAGAACGTACCCATCCAGGCTCTGATAGCTTGGGCGACTAGCCAGGACCGACCAATGGTCAAACAGAAATATCAGCCAAGGTGTCTAGATGCGGCTTAGGCTCCAGACGGACCAAGAGCCAACAAGGGATGCTAGAATCAACAACTGGTCGGTCAGCACCGTCATAGCCCTGATTCCCCTGTCCCCAAAACTGCAACTGCTGTAGCAGAATCCGATAGGATACAAGCAGTAGCGTTGCACCGATGGTCTGTGGACATTAAGCCTGATCCCCATGGGGGGGTATTGATTCATCGCCTGGTATCCGGGGATGATCGAGCGCATTGGGAAGAACAAACCCGTCACTCCCTCTGCCTGCCCCTGAATGAACGCGCCCTGTCGGATGTGGAAATGATAGCCACGGGCGGGTTTAGCCCCTTGACTGGGTTTATGAACCGAGTTGATTACCAGGCGGTGGTGGAGACCATGCATCTGGCCAACGGCCTGCCCTGGACGATTCCCATCACCCTGGGGGTGCCGGAGGACCTGGCGGCCTCTTTACAGGAAGGGATGCTGGTGCGGTTGCAAAGCCCCCAGGGGACGGACATCGGCGTGCTGGAAATTCAGGACATCTATCGTCCTGACCGGGAGCGGGAAGCGCTGCAGGTTTACCGCACAACGGAAACGGCCCACCCCGGTGTCCAGGCCCTCTACCAGCAGGGACCGGTGTATGTGGGGGGACCGATCTGGGTGTGGGAATTGCCGGCGCCGCCCTTTCCCCGGTACCATTTGCCCCCGGCCAAAAGTCGGCAGGTGTTTCAGGAGCGGGGCTGGCAGACGGTGGTGGGGTTCCAAACCCGCAATCCCATTCACCGCGCCCACGAATACATCCAAAAATGCGCCCTGGAAATTGTGGATGGTTTGTTTCTTCACCCGTTGGTGGGGGCGACCAAAAGCGACGACATCCCGGCGGACGTGCGCATGCGCTGCTATGAGGTGGTGATTGAGCATTACTTTCCTAAAGAGCGGGTGGTGCTGGGGGTCAATCCGGCGGCGATGCGTTATGCAGGACCCCGGGAGGCGGTCTTCCACGCTCTGGTGCGCAAAAACTATGGCTGCACCCACTTCATCGTCGGGCGGGACCATGCGGGGGTGGGCAATTACTACGGCCCCTACGACGCCCAACATATCTTCCGGGAGTTTGACCCCCAGGCGTTGGGGATTACGCCCCTGTTTTTTGAACACGCCTTTTATTGCCCCCGCACCCAGGGCATGGCCACCAGCAAGACCAGCCCCAGTCCCCCGGAGGAGCGCATCCATCTATCGGGTACCAAGGTGCGGGAGTTATTGCGCCGGGGTGAACCGTTGCCCCCGGAATTTAGCCGACCGGAAGTCGCGGCGATTTTGATGGCGGCGATGCGGGAGTAAACCGATGGGCTACACCCGGCGGTCCCTGATCCAGAGCACCTTGGCGGGGATCGGTCTTGCCCTGCTGGGAGCGCAACGGGTGTTAGCCGCGCCTACGTCCCGAAAGTTGGCTTTGCTGGTGGGCATCAACCAGTACCCCAACACCAGCAAAACCCCATCCCTATCCGGTTGCGTGACGGATGTGGAGTTGCAGCGGGAGTTGCTGTGTGGGCGGTTTGGGTTTGCCCCGGCGGATGTGGTGACCCTAACAGATACCCAGGCGACCTACGCCCAAATCGAACAGGCGTTTCGGGAGCATTTGCTGCACCAGGCGCGACCGGGGGATGTGGTGGTGGTGCATTTCAGCGGCTATGGCAGCCGGGATGGTCAACCGGCCCTGCTCCCCCACGACGGTCTGCAAACCCCCACCTGGATTACGGAAGCCCAATGGCTGGCCTGGCTACGGCAATTGGCCACCGACCAGGTGATGGCGGTGCTGGATACGGGCTACGACTACCCGGGAAGTTTTGCCTGCGGCAATGTGCGGGTGCGGGCCTGTCCCCCCTTGGTCGTGCCTGAGGTCATGTCTCCGGTTCGGGGGGAGGTCCCACCGCCAGGGGTGTTGATCCGGGCAGCCCGCGCCGGTACGGTGGCCACGGAGACCTTATGGTCGGGGTTCAGCGCCGGGACCTTGACCTACGCCCTGACCCAGGCCCTGTGGGAAAGCCGCTCCGGGGCGGTGCTGGTGGATGTGGCGGCGCAAATTGCCCAGACGGTAGGTTCCCAGCAGATGCCGGAGGTGGTAGGGTCGCCCCAGTGGTTGCCAACCGCACCGGCAGCAGCAGGCCGAGTCGTGGAGACTAACAACCATGAGGTGGCCTGTATCTTGGCGGGGATGCCCCCCTGGGTGCTGGCTCACCTGGCGCCCGAATCCCAACTGGCAACCCTACAGGGAACCCCTTTGACGGTGCGGGCGCGCCAGGGTCTGTGGGTGAAGGGGACAGCCCAGGGTCCGGTGCAGGTGGGGGAATGGGTGCAGGAACGGCTGCGCGTGTTGCCAAACCATATCCAACTCACCGTAGCGCTAGATGGCCAACTGGAGCGCATCGAGCGGGTGGATGCCACCAGCGCCCTGGACAATTTGGGTTGGGTGCGCACGGTGAAGGCCGGGGAGCAGAGCGCCGATTGCCTGTTTGGTCGGGTGACCCCCACCACCTACGGACTATTTTCGCCGGGCCATGACCTGTATCCGGGGACGGAAGGGAGCGCCGATGAAACCGTTAAAGCGGCCATCAAACGCCTGACTCCCCATTTCTACACCCTGTTGGCCGCCAGGTTACTGCTGTTGACCGACAATCCGGCCCATCCCTTTGAGGCAACCGTGCATCTGCGCCAGGATCAGCACCTGCTGCTTGACCAGAAAACCAATGCCCTGACGGTACCCACTTTAGGCTGCGGCCAGCCCTTGACCTGCCAGATCACCCACCGTGCCCCCCAACCCCTGGCGGTTTTGCCCCTAACCATTCGCCCCAGTCACTTGATTCAGCCCCAGCCGGTGCAGGTGGTGCCGCCCCATACCCCCACGGCTTTGACGCTCCAGGCCCCGGCCCATCCCGGTTTAACCGAACTACGCCTGTTGTTGAGTCCTACCCCCTGGCCTGACACCCTGCCGACGGAACCCCTGGCGCTGGCCCAGGCCATTTTGACCCATCTCCACACCGCCGGCGGCCATCCCCCCAGCAAGGACACCTACCTGCTGGATACGCAAACCTGGGCGGGCCTGGCCTTTATTTATCGGGTGGTGTAGGCGGGGCGATTTCTTCGTAGATCACGCAGCGGATGTGGTTAATGGCCAAATCCCCTAGCCCCAGCTCCGGGCGGGAGCCATCGGCCAGGCGCAGACGTTCAAAGCGAATCCCCCGCCCCAACTCCAGGTGAAACCAACCCAGCCCCAGGAAAAACCGTTGCAATTGCAGCCAGGGCCGGTCCTGCAGGTGGTCCGTGTTCGATTCCAAAGGCAGCCATCCCCGCCCCGGCCAATACACCTCCAGCCAAACGTGGTTGAACTGGGGCAGTAGGGGCACCTGTTTGAGCTCGGGCGTGCGGGGGCATTTGTAGCGTCCCATGGTGCGACAGGCGATGCCATTGAGCCGCAGCAAGGCCAGTAACAGGCCCACATATTCCCCGCAGGAGCCGGTGCCCCGTTGCAGGACGATGTGGGGCGGGTCAATGGTCCCCCGCATCTGGTAGCGCAGCCGGTCATAGACGTAGTTGCGAATGGCCCGCAGTTTTTCCGGGAAGGTCTGGGCGTCCCCCACCGCCTCCTTGGCTGCCGCCTGCACCAGGGGATGGTCCATGCTCAAGTCGTCGTCGTCCATCAAGTAGCGCTGTTGCATGGCCGGTTCTAAAGGCGGCACGGACGCTCCGGCGCCGGGGGGAATTTGGTACTTGATGCTAAACACCTCCAGTACGGCCTTCCAGCCGAACACCAGAGCCTGGCGGTCATCCAGACGCTCAAAGCGAAATACTGCCACCGGTTGCCCTTCCTCCCACTCCAGCGCAAAAGGGATGCCCACCGGTTCGACCGACCGCACCCGTTGCCTATCGGTGGTGGCCGGCAGGGCAATTCGCCATTCCAGGCGCTCTAGGGTTACCTCCTGCACCGGCGCCCACTCCTCCAGGTAACTCAGCTCCAGCACAAACCCGTTGCTCAGGGTGTAGTCCCCGGCGGGGTAGTAGCGAAACACCAGGGGATGAATAAACACCCGGTCCCGGAAGCCCAACTGCAAGGGCGGACTGGCATTGGGTTCGTCCCGGATATAGGGTTCTTCGCCGCTGTAGGCCACGTAGTATTGCCCCCGCCAGCGGGTTAGGCCCACCGGGTGCTCATAGGGGGTAATCACCGTCAATTCCACCTGACCTGTCCGGCGATTGAGCTGAAAGACGCTCTGCTCCGTATCGTCACAGGCCCACAGGGTTTCCCCGATCAAGGTCAATTGGAGGGTGCCTACCCCCGGTGCCGGCCAGGTTTGCCTTGTTTTATCCACCAGGTTCAGCGCCCACAAACAGCCCCGCCCGCGACTGCTGAGGTACAGCCAATCCCCCGCCTTGGCAATCCCCTCAACCCGGTCGGGCAAGGTCCACACCCGTTCCGGTTCTGCCAGGTGCCAAAGGCCATCACCGATGCGGCACACACTGCGATACACCTGGTCCCCGTCGGTGAACCACAGAGTTCGTCCCTCCAGCCACCAGCCGCCGATGGCCCGCAGGTAATGGGTGGTGTCCCGGTTCAAGATGCACAGGTTTTCCGTGCGGGGGTCAATCGCCGCCAAGTAGCCGGTCCGGGGGTCCACCGTCAGCAGCCGACCCTGCCATACCGCTAAACCTCGCAAACTCCGTAAAACCGGGGGGTGCAGGGTGCGAAACAGGGTTTGTACCCCACTGGCATAACCTCTCATTATCCCTCAGTTCACCAAAAACAAAGGCAATTCCGTGCCGAGACAGGCCCTGTCCATTACCATAAAAGCAGACATAGTAAAAAAATGTAAACAAAGGGGGGGAGTTGCGATGGTAGCGACGTTCACACTGGCCCAGCAAAAACGGCTATCCCTGCAGGTAGCAACTATTGGTGCCCATACGATTGCCATTCGCTCCTTGGACTGGGACCGGGACCGGTTTGATATTGAATTTGGCTTGCAAAACGGCACGACCTACAACTCCTTTCTGATCCAAGCCGATCGTACAGCCCTGGTGGATACTTCCCATGCCAAGTTTCGGGACTTGTATCTCCCCCGCCTGCAAGAACTCACGGACCTGCGGCAACTGGACTATTTGATCATCAGTCACACGGAGCCAGACCACAGCGGCCTGGTGCGGGACCTTCTGGAGTTGGCGCCCCAGGTGACGGTGGTGGGGTCCAAGGTGGCCTTGCAATTTTTGGATGACTTGGTGCATCGGCCCTATCGGCGGTTGCAGGTGAAGCAGGGGGACCGGCTTGATTTGGGGCAGGGGCATGTGCTGGAGTTTATCAGCGCCCCCAATCTGCACTGGCCGGACACCATCTTGACCTGGGACCAGGGCACCCGCATTTTGTTTACCTGCGATGTCTTTGGCCTGCACTATTGCCGGGAAACCCTCTATGACGAATCCCTACCGGAGATCGAAGCCGACTTTCGCTACTACTACGACTGTTTGATGGGGCCGAATGCCCGGTCGGTGTTGGCGGCCCTGAAACGCTTGGCGCCCTTGGGGCAACCAGCTTTGATTGCCACCGGTCACGGCCCCCTGCTGCGCTATCACATCCCGGATTGGATGGACCGTTACCGGGACTGGAGCGAAAACCAGGAAAAAAGCGGCACCACCATCGCTGTGTTTTACGTGGCGGATTACGGCTACAGCGACCGGCTTTGCCAGGCGGTGGCTCACGGGGTGACCAAGACCGGCACGGCGGTGGAAATGGTGGATATGAAATCGGCGGACCTGCAGGAGGTGCGGGAGCTGGTTGAACGCAGCCAGGGGGTAGTCATGGCCATGCCGCCGGTCCGTGGCGAGTGGGCGGAGCACCTGCGGGCCGTGGTGGGGACGATTCTGGGGTCGGTGCAGAACAAGCAGGGCTTTGGCCTGGTGGAATCCGGCGGGGGTGACGATGACAACATCCACCTGTTGGCGGCCAAGTTGCGGGATTTGGGATTAACGATGACGTTTCCGCCCTTGCGTTTGGATGGCCCCCCGACCCCGGCGACTTACCAGCGGGCCGAAGAGGCGGGAACGGACCTAGGGCAGTGGGTCAACCGGGACCGCACCATCCAGCAGATGAAATCCCTTGACAGCGACCTCGACCGGGCTTTGGGGCGTCTGAGCGGGGGGTTATACATCATCACAGCGCGCCAAGGAGAACGCAGCGGTGCGATGTTGGCCAGTTGGGTTAGCCAGGCCAGTTTTCAGCCCCTGGGGTTGACCGTTGCCGTGGCCAAGGACCGGGCCATCGAAGCCTTGATGCAGGTGGGGGATACCTTTGTGCTGAACGTCCTGGAGGCGGGGAACTATCAGCACCTGATGAAGCACTTTTTGAAGCGGTTTGGCCCTGGGGAGGACCGGTTTGCGGGGGTGAAGACCCAGCCGGCTAAAAATGGTTCTCCTATCTTGGCGGACGCTCTGGCTTACCTGGAGTGCACCGTGGTCAGCCGCATGGAGTGTTCTGACCACTGGATTATCTACGCCACGGTCCAGGACGGGCGCGTCGCTAAACCCGATGGCCTCACGGCGGTCCACCATCGCAAAGTGGGGAATCACTACTAAAATCACCACCGGCAGGGACATTTGCGGTTTAATCAGAGGGTGATCCTAATGGAGAGGCACCCATGAAACCCCTGTCCTTTGCTGGTTGTTTTGCCCTGGGAAGTCTGCTTGTCCTGGCCCAGCAGTCCAGCCCGGACATCCTGGCGGACCTGAACAACGCCTGGAATAACTTTATTGAGTCGGGGCAATGGGTGGCCCTGTTGGTGGGGCTGGTGCTGGGGTATTTGCTCCGCATGTTCACCAGTTACTGACCACCGCCAACTGCGGCCCAGCCACGCCAACCAGCTGACCCCCGAGCTGCTGCACCAGCGTCAGATATTCAACGATTTCCGCCGTGATCATTTCCCCCGGCAGCAGGACCGGGATACCAGGCGGATAGGGGCTGACCACCTGGGCGCTGACCTGACCCACGGCCTCGGTCCAAGGCACCAGCGTTTGAGGGGCAAAAAAGGCCTCCCGGGGCGAGATAACGGCCGATGCCGGCGGGGGTAGGGGCACAGGGGGCAAGGGCGTCGGCCCGGGGGGAACCTGCGCCAGAGCAGCCAGGGCATTCAACAGGGCTTGCCCATCCCCATCGTCATGCCAGGGGGTCAAGAGAAACGTCACATCGCCGTAGTCGGGGTACTCGGCAATGATCTGGTATTGCTGATACAACCGCTCATCGAGGGCAAAGCCGGTCCAGCCCAAGCGCCGCGTTTGGATGACTAAACGGGTGGGGTCCTGGGCGGCAAAACCGGGACGGTGGGGATCAATGGCCAGCACCCCATAGCCGGGTAAGCGGTGTATTTGTTGGGTTAAACGCTCCAGGCGTTCCAGAAGTGCGCCGTAGAGTTGCTCCCCCTGGGCGGCCATCTGCTCGGCAGTTGCCACCAAAGACGCCAACAGCAGGTAACTGGGGCTGGTGGTCTGGATCAGGTTTAAGCACTGCTGCACGCGCCGGAGAGACACTCGCCCACCCTGGAGATGCAACAGGGCCGATTGGGTCAACGATGTCAGCACCTTGTGGGTGGAATGGATGACCATATCTGCGCCCAGTTGCAATGCCGAGGCTGGCAGTTGGGGATGAAAGGGAAAATGGGCACCGTGGGCCTCATCCACGATCACCGGAATCCCGTAGTGATGGGCCATGGCCACACATTCCCCTACCGGGCCACATACCCCCTTATAACTCGGGGAACTCAACACCACCGCCGTCACCTGCTCCGGTCCTACCTGCTGTAAAGTGGCTGCCAATTGCGCCGGTGTAATACCCCCCCAGACCTGGCGGTTCTCATCCCAAGTCGGCAGCAGCCAGACCGGCTCTGCACCCGTCAGGATCAATCCATGGATCACCGACTGATGCACCTGGCGGGGCAGAATCACTTTTCCCCCCGGACGATAGACGGCCAGCAGTGCCGCCAACACCCCCGCTGTGGCCCCATTCACCAGAAACCAGCTGTACTCCGCCCCAAAGATAGATGCCACCTGGGCTTGCGCCTCCCGTAGGAGACCTTCCGGTTGCGCCAGGTTGTCCAAACCGGGAATTTCGCTCAAATCTGCCTGGAATAGGGCGTCGCCCCACCACCGGCGTAGAACTTCTGGCGCCCCCCGGCCCCGGTGATGCCCTGGTGTGTGAAAACCCCGGTATCCTTGAGCCAGCCGTTGCAGGTGTTGCACCAGTGTGGGAACCATGGCCCCCAAACCGCTATCTTGACATTCAGTAGGTATTTTCCATTTATGAGGCGATTCTGGGGCTGGTCGGTACTAGGGGCTGTGCTTTTGACCTGCAGCGGGGGACAGGTGCGCGCCGCTGAAACCCTGGTGCTGACCTATGGCTCTCTAGAATTTGCCGTTCCAGTAGCCGACCTGGAAACCTATATCCAAACGGGACAGGTACCGGCCCAGTTTCAACCCCTGGTCACCCAAATCTCTGCCGACGAGCTGGCCCGCCTGAGCCACACCCTGCAACAACCAGTGCCCGTGCCCCCGGAGACCATCGAGCGGGTGTTTGGGACGTCCACTGGGCGCGTGTTACTCCACCGGCTGGGTCTGTTTATCCAGACGGAACGGGGGGAAAACGGCGCCCATGCCCTGAAAACGGCCCTGCTGCGGGCAGCCCAACAACCCGGCGGGGTCACCTTTCTCCAGGTCATTCGAGCGTTTCCCAGCAGGACCATTCGGCTCAACCTGGTGCGGGGGTTGACGGTCATAGCTGCGGTCAATCGCTATATTGATCAGGTCAACAACGCCCTGGCCGTCCTCAACCGGGAATTTCTCCAGCAGGCTCGCCGCCAGACCCTGCCGCCTTCTCTGCCAGCGGTCACCCAGCGGGGTCCCGTGCCCTGGCAGGTGCAGGAACTGACCCTGACCGACCCCCAACGCCAACGCTCCTTGCCCGTGACCCTCTATCAACCAACCTCGCCCAACGCGCCCACCGTTGTTATCTCCCATGGCCTGGGGGACAGTCGCCAGAGTTTTGCCTATTTGGCCGAACATCTGGCGTCCCACGGTTTTGCCGTCGTTTTGCCGGAGCACCCAGGGAGTGATGCCCGCCGCTTGCAACAGGTATTAGCCGGGGAAGCGGACGAATACATCCTGCCCCAGGAGCTGGTGGACCGGCCCCTGGATATTCGCTTGGTGCTGGACGCCCTCAAGCGCGATCGGGCACTGGTGGTTGGCCATTCCTACGGCGGTTACACAGCCCTGGCGGTGGGGGGCGCCCGGCTGAATTTGGCCCATCTATCCCAGGTGTGCGCCCAGGTGGAACAGGGGGTGGCGCTGAATCTTTCTTTGCTGTTGCAATGTCCCGGTCGGCAGTTGACCCATCCCCCGGTGCAGTTTCGGGATGAACGGGTGGTGGCGGTGGTGGCCCTGAATCCAGTAGGGAGCGCCCTATTTGGTCCAACGGGGTTGGCCCAGGTGAGAGTCCCCACGTTGTTTATGGGTTCCACCCAGGATGTGGCCGCGCCGGTGCTGGATGAACAAATCCTGCCGCTGACCTGGCTGGGGAGTCCGCAGCGGTATTTGGCGCTCATCGAGGGGGCCAGTCATTTTTCCGTGCTGGCGCCGGGAGCCACTGGGATTCCCCTACCGCCGGAGGTGGTGGGTCCAGCGCCGGAGGTGGCCCAGTTGTACGTCAAGGCCCTGACCCTGGCGTTTGCCCAGGTGCATCTGGCCCAACGACGGGAATACGCCCCCCTACTGACGGCTGCCTATGCCCGCCGCTTGAGTCGCGGCCCGCTGCCGTTGCTGCTGGTGAGTAACCCACCCCTAGCCCCCCTCCAACAGGCCCTGACCCCCTGAAAAAGTACACTGGAGTTATGCAAGCAGAGTTGACGTCCCAAGACTTTCAGCAGCAGATGCTGGCGGAACTGCGCGGCATCAACGGGCGGCTGGACCGGTTGGAAAACCGCATGGATAAGCTGGAGATTGAACCCAACGCCTGCCTAGACGGCATGGTGCCCATGGCCACCACAATCGTCATTACAGCGGGTGCGGCTGTTTTGTTTGCCCCCTCATCAAGGAATTGGCGCCGGCCATTGCCAGTTTCCTCAAGAGCACCTAAGGCCTATGGACAACCCGACAACGTTCTGGCTCAACGGTGAAGCCTATCCCTGTCGTCCCCAACTTTCCCTGGCGCAGGTCCTCCAGGAGCGGGGCTGGCACCACAAACCCGTGGTGATCGAGTACAACGGTGAGATTCTGCACCGGCCTTTTTGGACAGAGACCCTGATCCAGCCCGGGGACCGCATTGAGGTGGTGACCATCGTGGGCGGGGGATGACCCGGATTCTCGGGTTTGACCCGGGGCTGGCAACCCTGGGCTACGGGGTCATCGACATCGAACAGCGGCGGCCTGTGGTGCGGGATTTCGGCGTTATCGTCACCGCGCCGGATTTGTCCTTGGGCCAACGGCTATGCGTGCTGTATCAGGACCTGCACACCCTACTGGACCAATGGCAACCGGACCAGGCAGCAGCAGAAAAATTGTTTTTCTACCGCATGGCCAATACGATTGCCGTGGCCCAGGCGCGGGGGGTGTTGGTGCTGGTGCTAGCCCAACGGGGATTGACCCTACAGGAATTTGCCCCGCCCCAGGTGAAACAGGCCCTCACCGGTTACGGCAAGGCGGCCAAACACCTGGTGCAGCAGGCTGTACAACAGGAACTACAACTGCCCACCCTCCCCCAACCCGACGACGCCGCCGATGCCCTGGCTGTGGCCCTGACCGCCAGCCGTTACCTGGGCTAAAATGGGGGGCAAGTCCCTAGAACTCACCCCCTTGGCCGCTCTAGGCTCTACTTCGTCCACACCGTGCCGTTGGACCAGCGGATGCAGGTGGGACTCACCAAGGTGCCTGTGAAGGTGGCGTCATCCGGGAAGGTCACCTGGGCTTGGCTGGGGCTTATCAACCGGCCCGTGGCCGTGGGACGCCTGTAGGCCGCCATATTGACCCTGAGACTGCGTCCGGTTTGTTCCACGATGGGTCCTGGCACCCCCTCATACTTCCACTTGCCGGCAAAGTTCAGGGCCTGCCAGACGGTGCCGTTGTTCCAGCGGATATTGCCCTGGCCGTCCAAGGTGCCAATGAACGTGCCGTCATCCGGAAAGGTCACTTGAATTTGATTGGGGCCAATGAACTTGCCGGTGGCCGGGGGGCGACGATAGGCGGACATATCCACCCGCAACTCGCCACCATGTTCAGTGACAACCGGCCCTGGCCGCCCAGCAAAATGCCATTGGCCATTGACTGGGGAACAATAACTGGCCGAGGGTTTTGCCTGGACAGCCGGTGCCAACCCAACCGCAGCGGTCAAAGCCGTCGTTGCCGTAACCAACATGAGATGGGCGAAGCCCTTTTGGACCTGAACGAGATGCCGTTTCATGGCGCTACTCCCAAGAAATGAGTCTGTTAACATGGCTGCCCACCAATGAATGAGAAACCGACTCAATCGCCGCCGCAGCCGAAACTGAATAAGCATTCTGAGTTGACTTCCCCATCACCAATAGCAGCTTAATTTCACTTTAGGCCGCCCCTTGCTTGTTGAGGGTGATCGGGGTCAGGAAACACCGGTGATCGGCATCAACTTAGGGAACGGGGTCATCAAAGCCCACATTCACCCCGGAAATGGCTCATTTTTTACCGACTAGAGAGTCCCTAATTCAATGCTCTAGTGGGTCTGGCTGCCCCCTCCAGTGTTAAACAAATGCTGAAGAAATGCCTAGTCCCCCAACAGCCCCTGGATAATGGGATTGTCCGCTCACGCCGAGGTGTGTTGTATGACGACGGCGACGCCGACTGCGACCCAGCCCCTGTACGAGGACGACCGCACCGGGTTGAGTGTCGAGAGCCTCAAGCGCGCCTTCATTGACAATCTCTTTTACGTTCAGGGCAAGTTTCCCCAGATTGCCACCCAAAACGACTACTACATGGCCCTGGCCTACACGGTACGCGACCGTATGTTGCAGCGGTGGATCAGCACGGCGGAAACCTACACCAAGCAGCGCTCCCGCACGGTGTGCTACCTCTCGGCGGAATTTTTAACCGGGCCGCACCTGGGCAACAACCTGATCAACCTGGGGATTTATGACCAGGTAAAGCAGGCGATTACGGAACTGGGTTTGGATTTTGAGGCGCTGCTGTACCGGGAGGAGGAACCGGGTTTGGGCAATGGGGGCTTGGGGCGGTTGGCGGCCTGTTTTTTGGACTCCCTGGCGACGCTGCAAATTCCCGCCATTGGCTATGGCATTCGTTACGAATTCGGCATTTTTGACCAGGAGATTCGCGACGGCTGGCAGGTGGAAATTACAGACAAATGGCTGCGCTTTGGCAATCCCTGGGAAATTGCTCGACCGGAATGGGCGGTGGAGGTAAAATTGGGGGGCTACACGGAACCCTACACCGATGAACAGGGCCGCTACCGGGTGCGTTGGCATCCCCATCAAGTCATTAAGGGTGTGCCCTACGATACCCCCATTCCCGGCTATTTGGTCAATACAGCCAACACCCTACGTTTGTGGAAAGCCGAGGCCCCCGAGTCCTTTGATTTTGCTGCCTTTAACCGGGGGGATTACTACGGGGCGGTGGAGGAAAAAATCATTTCCGAAAACGTCACCAAGGTCCTGTATCCCAATGACGAACCTATCCAGGGGAAACGCCTACGCCTGGTGCAGCAAATTTTCTTCGTTTCCTGCTCACTCCAGGACATGTTCCGTATCTTGAAGGGGCAGGGGATTCCGGTCACCGATTTCCACAAAAAATTTGCCCTCCAGCTCAACGACACCCACCCGGCGATTGCCGTCGCGGAACTGATGCGCCTGCTGGTGGATGAGCATCACCTGGACTGGGACAGGGCCTGGGAGATCACCACCCAAAGTTGCGCCTACACCAACCACACCCTGCTGCCGGAAGCCCTAGAGCGCTGGCCGGTGGATATGTTTGCGTCTCTTTTGCCGCGCCATTTGGAAATCATCTACGAGATCAACCGGCGGTTTTTGGACCTGGTGCGGGAGCGCTTCCCGGGGGATGTGGGCAAGGTGCAGCGCCTGTCGTTGATTGACGAAAGCGGCGAACGCTACGTGCGCATGGCTCATCTGGCCACCGTGGGCAGCAAAACGGTTAACGGCGTCGCGCAATTGCACACGGAATTACTCAAACAAACGGTGCTCAAGGACTTTTACGACCTGTGGCCCGAGAAGTTCCAAAACAAGACCAACGGGGTGACCCTGCGGCGCTGGTTGTTGCTGAGCAATTTGCGTCTGAGCCGGTTAATTGCCAGCCGCATTGGCAAGGATTGGGTGACTGATTACGAGCAACTGCGGCGGTTAGAAGACCACGTGGAAGACCCTCAATTCCGGCAGGCCTGGCGCGACTGTAAACGGGCGATTAAAGCCGAACTGGCGGACTTTATCCGGGAGCGCACCGGTGTGGTGGTGGACCCGGATTCCCTGTTTGATGTGCAGGTCAAACGCATCCACGAGTACAAGCGGCAACACCTGCAGGCGCTGCACATCATTGCCTTGTATAACCGGCTCAAGCGCCACCCCGAGCTGGTAATTCCCCCCCGCACCTTTATCTTCGGTGGCAAGGCGGCCCCCGGCTACTTCATGGCCAAACTCATCATCAAGTTGATTAACTCCCTGGCGGAGGTGGTCAACACCGACCCAGACCTGCAAGGGCGGCTCAAGGTGGTGTTTTTACCCGACTACAACGTGAAGTTGGCCCAGCGGGTGTTTCCGGCAGCCGATTTGTCGGAGCAGATTTCCACGGCGGGCAAGGAGGCCTCCGGCACCGGGAACATGAAATTTGCCCTCAACGGCGCGGTGACCATCGGGACGCTGGATGGGGCCAACATCGAAATTCGGGAGCGGGTCGGGGCGGAAAATTTCTTCCTGTTTGGGTTGACGGCCCCGGAGGTCATGGCCCTGCGTGCCCAAGGCTACCGCCCCTGGGAGTACTACAACGGCAACCCGGTGCTCAAGGAGGCCATTGACCAGATCGCCGGCGGTGTCTTTTCCCGGGGGGATACGTCCCTGTTTCGACCCCTGGTGGACTCCCTGCTCAACCACGACCCCTATGTCCTGCTGGCAGATTTTCAGTCCTTTTTGGACTGCCAAGACCGGGTGAGCCAGGCCTACCAAGACCCCGATCGCTGGACCCGCATGTCCATCCTCAATACGGCCCGCACGGGGTACTTTTCCTCGGACCGGACCATCCAGGAATACTGCCGGGACATTTGGCAGGTGTCGCCCGTGCCCATCGAACTCAAGTCCTACGACCACAATCAGGCCGGCCAGCGGTTGGTGTAGGGGGGAAGTATGGGGTTACATCTCTACCTGCTGCGTCACGGGGAAACCACCTTTAGCCAGACGGGGAGCTACTGCGGCCAACTGGACCCGGACCTGACCCCTGCGGGGCAACAGATGGCGGTGGAATTTGCCCAGGCCTATCGGCAGGTGCCCTGGAGGGCCATCTTCAGCAGCCCCCTGCGGCGGACGGTGGCAACGGCCAAACCCCTGGCGGAGGCGGTAGGACTGGGGATAGAACTGCGGGACGGGCTGCGGGAGGCCCACTACGGCGCTTGGGAAGGCCAAACCCCCGACTGGGTGAAGGCCCACTACCTGGAAGACTACATCCGCTGGATGACGGACCCGGCCTGGAATGCTCCCACTGGCGGGGGAGAAACAGCAGTCCAGGTGGCCAACCGCGCCCTGCCCGTGATTGCTGAAATTGAGGCGACGTATCCCGAGGGCCATGTGCTGGTGGTTTCCCACAAGGCCACCCTGCGGATCATCCTATGCAGCCTGTTGGGGATTGACCTGGGACGTTACCGGGATCGGATCAATGTGCTGGTGGCGTCTGTGAGTGTCATCCGCTTTACCCAGTACGGCCCGCTACTGGAGCGCATGGGGGACCGCAGCCATCTTAACCCCGAACTGCGGGCGCTACCGGGAACATAGATACTTAACCAATATGGAGGACGAACCATGACGTTGAAAATTGGCATCAATGGCTTTGGTCGGATTGGCCGACTGGTGTTTCGGGCCGGGATTGACGACCCCAATTTGGAATTTGTGGGCATCAACGACCTGGTGCCGCCGGATAACCTGGCCTATTTGCTCAAGTACGACTCGACTCACGGGCGTTTCCGGGGTACGGTGGAGGCCAAGGCGGACGGTATCCTGGTCAACGGCCGGTTCATTCCCTGTTTTTCCTGCAAAGACCCGGCGGAATTGCCCTGGACCAAGGTGGGGGTGGATTACGTGGTGGAGTCCACGGGCCTATTCACCAGCTACGACGGGGCCAGCAAGCACCTGGCGGCAGGAGCCAAACGGGTGGTGATTTCTGCCCCCACGAAAGACCCAGACAAGGTGGCTACGTTTGTGGTGGGAGTTAACGACCAGCAGTTCAACCCGGCCCAGCACACGATTGTGTCCAACGCCAGTTGCACCACCAACTGCTTGGCCCCCGTTGCCAAGGTGATCCACGAGCACTTTGGGTTGGCGGAGGGCTTGATGACCACTGTGCATGCCTTCACGGCGACCCAACCGACGGTGGATGGTCCCAGCAGAAAGGACTGGCGCGGCGGTCGAGGGGCCACCCAAAACATCATTCCCTCTTCGACGGGGGCGGCCAAGGCGGTGGCGCTGGTGCTGCCGGAACTGAAAGGGCGCTTGACGGGGATGGCCTTCCGGGTGCCCACGCCCAATGTTTCGGTGGTGGACTTAACGTTTCGCACGGAAAAAAGCACCAGCTACAAGGAGATTTGCGCGGCGATGAAGGCAGCCAGCGAAGGACCCCTGCAGGGCATTCTGGCCTACACGGAGGACGAGGTGGTTTCCAGCGACTGCAACGGCGACCCCCACTCCAGCATTTTTGACGCCGGTGCCGGGATGGAACTCAACCCCCACTTTTTCAAGGTGGTGGCCTGGTATGACAATGAGTGGGGCTATTCCCTGCGGGTGCTGGACCTGATGCGCCGCATGGCCCAGAAAGAAGGGCTGCTGGTTTGATGGTTTGGTCCTGGCTGGGGCGGGGTTTACGGATCATCGCCGGCGTCTATGGGGGATTATTGTTAGTACTGTGGTTGGGCCAAGGACGGTTGATGTATTTCCCCAGTCGCCAGATCGTGGCCACGCCCCAGGATATCGGCCTGGCTTATCAGGACCTGCGCCTGCAAACCGCTGATGGGGTGACGATTGCGGCCTGGTGGATTCCGGCAGCCGACCCCAACGCCCCAGTGATCCTGTTTGCCCATGGCAACGGCGGCAATATCAGCTACCGACTGCCCTACATGCGCATTTTTCACGGGCTGGGCCTGGCCAGCTTGTTTTTTGACTACCGGGGCTACGGCCAGAGCGAAGGCCAACCTAGCGAAGGGGGCACGTATCTAGATGGGGAGGCGGCCTGGCGCTATTTAACCCAGGATCGCCACATTCCTCCGGAGCGCATCGTCCTGTACGGAGAGTCCCTGGGGGGAGGCATTGCCACCTATCTGGCGGTCCATTTTCCCGTCGCCGGCGTCATTTTGGGTTCGACCTTCACCAGCATCCCCGATGTGGCCAGGGAACTTTTTCCCTTCTTACCCGTGGACCTGCTGGCCCAATTCCAGTACAACAACCTGGAGCGCATCCGCCAGATTCGCGTGCCGGTGCTGGTAATTCACAGCCCCCAGGACGAAGTCATCCCCTTTGCCCACGGCCAACGGCTCTACGCCGCCGCCAACGAACCCAAAGACTTCCTGGAAATCCAGGGCAGCCACAACGAGGGCTTTTTGGATTCCTTGCCCGTTTACGAAGCAGGTATTCGTCGGTTTATTGAGAAAATTTTTTATCAAAACTACTGGAATATGAACTCGGATGGTGATACTGCCCGCTAAAGGGACTCCCCTGTTGTGCTGGTAAGGGCTTAGGCAAAAATATGAAAACAATCTGACTTTAATATGAAGAGAATATGATTTTCCGTGGATTGCCTTGGGAATTTTATCCCCCTAAAATGGGGTTAGGTTAAGGAAAGGGTGACACATGGCAAACTTCATGGATTGGCGAGTATTTCTGGTGGTATTTAGCACAGTGTTTTTGGCGGAATTGGGGGACAAGACCCAGTTGGCGACGGTGTTGTTTGCCGCAGAACGCACGGCCAGTAAATGGTTAGTTTTTAGCGGGGCGGCGTTGGCGTTGGTGGCCACATCGGCGCTGGGGGTTTTAGTCGGGGAAGGGTTGGGTCATTTACTCCATCCCAAGTGGCTGCATACCATTGCCGGTGTGGGTTTTGTGGTAATTGGCGTGCTGACGATGATCAAAGCCTAGGGAAGTTGCCTTACTATAGTGGGGGTAACGATGGGGGCTTAAACATGCGTCCCTGGTGGTGGGGTGTGGGGGTTGTTGTCCTGGCGACAGGTTGTCAACTGGGACCGCGCTGGCAATGGGTGCAGGGGGAGGGGTTCCAGGTGCAACTGCCTGGTAGGCCCCGGTATGAGGAACGGCAACTGGAGACCCCCGTAGGGACAGTCAAGGCTCAGGCGTGGGGGGTCAACCGGCCTCGGGGGTCTTATGCCCTGGTGCTGACGGATTACCAGCAGCCGGTGGCCCGTTTGGCGGACTCGCCCTGGATGTGGGCGCAACTGAAGGCCCAGGCCCAGCAGCGGGTGCAAGGCCAAGTCATACAGGACCAAGCGCTGACCTTTGGGGGTTATCCGGGGCGGGAAATTGTCCTGCGCATTCCCCCAGAACGGCTCCAGGGGGGTGGCATCGCCCAGATGCGCTTTTATTTTGTGGGGCAGCGGGTGTACGGACTCTATGCCATCGTGCCCCAGACCCTTCAGGAAGAAACGGTACAGTTTTTCGATTCGTTTCAAGTGAACGCCGGAACCCCTAGCCCTTGAATTAGAGTAGTGAGGGAGTGGCGCGTGAGGCCGTTGTGACCCGTCGCACTTGGCTGGAGACTGCGGAGTACGCCCTAGTGTTGGGGTCATTGGTGGGCACGGTAACGGCGGTGGTTTCCCAGCAAGTGTTGGCGGCGGTGGTGCCCTTGTCTTTAGCCTTGGCAGTCAACCTCATCCAGCGCAGCCAATTGGCGGCCAGCCAACAGCAGTTGTTGTTTCAGGTCCTGGAAAACCTCAACCAGCGCTACAGTACCGACTTCAAATTTCTCCGGCGACGGTTACAGGAGTTGGCGTCCCTGCCGGAATCGGTGAATCTTCGACCCGTGGAACAGGCACTTCAGGAGTTACAGCAGGCCCTGGGGCGGTTGCAGGGGGAGATGAACCAGCGCCTGGCCCCGGTGGAGGGTTTGACCCTCGACCCCCTTTATCGGCAATTGCAGCAGTTACAGGAGCAGTACCGGCTGCTGTGTCAGGGATTGACAGACCTTACCTGCCAGATAGATCAATTACCCCCGGCGCAACGGGTGAACCGCCTGGAACAGGGGTTGGAGCACCTACAACGCCAGACCGCCCAACTGCAGGCCCACGTGCAGCAATTGCGCCAAATGCCAACGGTGGATGTGGGTGCGCTGGAGGCCCAAATTCAGTCCCTCAGCCAACAGCTTGTCGCCCCCCAAAGCCTGCAGGCCCAGCTCACAGCGCTAGAGACGGCCACCCAACAGCTACAAAGTGCGGTGCAACACCTGGGTGAGGAAGTGACTAACGCCAAGCAGGTCCAGCAACAGGTGGGTCGTTTGGAGCGGGAACTGCAACGCCAACACCAGCTAGCCTCCTTGGTGCAGCGACTGCGTCAGGAACTGGAGCAACTGACCACCCAGACTCAAAAGCAGCAGCATGTCACCCAAACCCTAGCCCAGGAATTGGGGGTGTGGCAAAACCGGTTGCGGGAATGGGAGCAGCAGCAGGACCTGGTGGCGCAACTCCAGCAGAAAGTCCAAACCCTACAACAACAGGCTGAGGGCTATCTGCACCGCACCGCTCTTTTGCCTTTGGTGACGGCTGTGGAGCGTTTGCACCGGCGACAAACCCAGCACCAGCAGCAACTTGAACCCCTGGCGGCTGCCCTGGCTAGGCTGCAAAGTCAACTGGAACACATGCCGGACCCAGCCGCTCTGGCCACCCTGGAGCAACTGCAACGGCACATAGCCCAGTTACGGCAGGAGCAGGCTGCTGCCTTGGACCAGGTGAAAACGGAACTGGCGCAAACCCAAGCCCAATTGCAGGCGGTTCCCCAACTCCAGCAACAATTGGCGGATGTGACGCAACTGGTGGCGCAGATGGACCACGGTCAGGGGGATTTGCGGGAGTACACTCAGACCCTGGCCAGCCGGCAACAGCACATGGAGCAGCAGTGGCAGGCCACCCAGACCCAACTCCAGCAGGTGCCCCAGCAGGTGGCCGCAGCCGTACAAAGCTGGGCGGAAATCATCAACCAGCACCTGCGCCAGATTCCCCACTACCGCTATGAACTGGTGACGGACCGGTTTGGGGCGCAGCAGGTCCTCCAGGACGCCTTGGCCCAAACAACCCGAGAACTGGTCATCGTCTCCCCCTGGTTAAGCCAGCAGGTGATTGACCGCGCCTTTCTCCAGGGCCTGCGTCGCCTGTTGCAGCAGGGGGTGCAGGTGTACATCGGTTGGGGGGACGCCCAAGACCTGAAAAACCGGGAACTCCAGCGGGATGGCCGCAATCGCTGGCGCAGTGGTCCCGGTCGCTTTTCCTGGAAATACAACGCCCTGCCGGACCTGGAACAACTGGAGCAAGAATTTCCTGAGCAGTTTCATCTCAAGTTCTTGGGCACCCAGGAGCACTACCTAGTGAGTGACGACCGATTGGCGTTACTGGGAAGTCAGGCGCTCTTGGGAAACCCTAACCCCAGCCGGGAAATCAGCCTCAAAACCGACGACCCCCACCTATGCCAGGACCTGCGCCGGCGTTTTCAGCGGGCCACCGACCTAGACACCCTGCCCTAGCCCCCAGCGCCGCCGCACCTGGTCACAAATGTTGGCGAACAACCGGCGGGCCACCTGGGTCAGGCGGGGGGATTCCTCATCCATTTTGGTCACCAGGGCCTGCGCCCCCGTCGCGCCCATGGCTTGGATAAAGTCATCGGCGTACTCCGGCAAGCGGCACCAATCCCGCACCGTGGTGGCATCGGCCTCCAGGTGAAATTGCAGCCCCAGCGCCCAGTCCCCCACCTGAAACGCCTGCACCCGGCACTGGTCCGACGACGCCAGCAACTGGGCCTGGGGGGGTAATATCTGCACCTCCTGCCCGTGCCAATGCAAGGCCACCAAGGGGGAAGGCACGCCCTGTAGCCAAGGAGAGTCTGTTGCTGGGGGCGTTAGATACACCGGCGTGAGACCAACTTCCGGCCTCGGCATGGCTCCCACCCGACCCCCCAGGGCCTCCGCCAGCAACTGCGCCCCCAAACACACCCCCACGTAGGGCACTTGATAGTCCTGCACCGCCTGGCGAATCCATTGTTTTTCGGCAACCAACCAGGGATATTCCTGTTCCTGGTCCACATTCATCGGGCCGCCCATCACCCAAATTGCATGGTAATCCGTCGGTGGCGGCAGCGGCTCCCCCTGGCTGAGTTCCACCACATCCACAGCAATACCCGCTGCAGTACACCAGGGGGCAATCATGCCCAGGCCCTCCTCCGGCACGTGCTTGACCACCAAAAACCTCATGGCATCACCTGTTACGGCCACCCATAGTCCATCGTGCCAGGAGAACCAGCCGGACGTCTGTCATTTCCGGTACGGATTTATCACCCAGTTGGCGTCTCCGGGGCCAACCAGTAAAAAGCCCTAGTCTCCACGACTAGAGCCAACATTCCACAGGGAGTAACTAACATGGCGTATCGTAACTTATTTTAGGCCCTCTTGCCAAGGTTCATGACCCTCAACTCCCAATGCCAGCAATTGCGCCTGGGCCTTGTGCAAACACTCGCGCCACTCCCGTTCGGGGTCACTATCGCTGACGATACCTGCGCCTACCTGTCCCCAGGCCATCCCCGTCCCCGCCGGAAACAGGAGCGTGCGGATCAGGATATTCCAGTCCCCCCGTCCCCGCCGATCCCAGTACCCACAGGAACCGTAGAACAAATTGCGCGGCTGGGGTTCCAAGGCCTGGAGAATTTCCATGCAGCGCACCTTCGGACAGCCGGTGATCGTCCCCCCTGGGAACACCGCCTGGAACACATCCGCCATCGTCCAATCGGGGCGCAACCGGCCGGTAATCCGGCTCACCAGATGCATCACGTGGCTATAGCGCTCGACGGTCAACAGTTCCGCCACCCGCACCGAACCGGCCTGACACACCCGGCCCAAATCGTTTCGTTCCAGGTCCACCAGCATGATGTGTTCCGCCCGCTCCTTGGGATGCTGCTGCAACTCCTGGGCCAGGGCCGCATCTTGGGCCGGCGTACGCCCCCGGGGACGGGTACCCGCAATGGGACGGGTTTCGATGGTCTCCCCTTGCACCTGCACCAGACGCTCCGGCGAACAACTCACCACCTGACCCCAGGGCGTCTGCCAGTAACTGGCAAAAGGGGATGGGTTCAACCGGGTCAACCGCTGATAGACGCGCCAGGGATGCATAGCCGTGGGCACCCCAAACCGCACTGACAAATTCGCCTGGAAAATGTCCCCTGCCCGGATATGGGCCTGCACCTTGTGCACCCGCTGCTGGTATTCCCAGGGGGTCAACTGCCACTGCACCGGACCGGTCGGCGCCAGGTCGGGAAATACCGGTTCTGACAGGGTATGCAGGCGTTGCCTCAAGCCGGCTAGTTGGTCCCTGTCGGGCGCCCCCAGGTACAGCCGGTCCTGCTGGTGGTCTAAAACGGCGCACCAGTCCGGTTGCCACCAAAACCCCACCGGAAAAGGCAAGGGGTCGGTTGCCAAAGGGGGTAAACGCTCCCAGGCCCACACCGCCTCGTAGGCCAGCCAGCCCCACCATCCCCCCGCAAAGGGCACCTCCGCCGGTGCAGTGACGGCAGGGTCAGTGCGCAAATGCTGGCGCAACCAGGGCAACAGATGCGGTATAGCCAGGGCCACCCACCGTCGTCCGGCGGCACACAGGGAATAGCGTCCCCCACTGCCGGGCGGGCTTTCCAACAAAGCGGCCACCGGCTCCGTCAACCCCAGTCGGGCAAACACCTGGCTCCCTGTGCGTCCGTTCAGGGGTTGAGATTGCCACAGCCACTTAGTCCCCGCCATAGACCAGCCGCGCCCCGCACAACCCCAGCAAAGCCACCAAGGCCAATGTATCCCTCCAACCCCAGACCACCGGGCGCCAGTGCAAAGGGGGTTCCTGTCCCGGTTGGTAGCCGCGCGCCACCATCGCCGTCGCCACCTGTTCCGCCCGCAAAAACAAATTCACCAGCAACCGCTCCGCCACCAACAACCACACCTGCGCCAGCTGCCGCAGTTTTAACTTCGACCAGCGAATGCCCCGCATTTGCACCGACCGCACCAGGTTTTGCACCTCCTCCAACACCAGGGGGATAAACCGCAGAGACAGGGTCAGGCTCAAGCTGATGTCCCCCACCGGCCAGCCCCAGCGCCGCAACGGTTGCAAACACCAGGCTATGGCCGCCGCGATCGCTTCACTGGGGGTCGTCAGCAAGTAGAGATGGGTGGCATAGACCAGGGTAAAAAACAAACTGCTCAAGCGCCAGGCCAACTGCCAGGACCGCCGGGTCACCGTCAACCATTGCCAGCGAAACAGGACATAGTCATAGGATGTGGGGGGTGTACCGACATCCGGGGGTAAACGGGGTTGGGTATGCACTGCCAGGCCATCCGGCGACAGGGCAACGATCACCAACAAAACCAGGCAGAACCCCCCCAGACCCAACAAATGTTTCCACCACACCCGCCGGGGCAACCCCGCCAGCAGCGTCAAACCCACCAGGATGGCCACCAGTACCCCCCGCCAAACTCCATTGGCCAGGATGGGCGTCAGCAACAGGGCCATCAACCAGCCCAACTTCACCCGGGCGTCCAGCCGGTGCAGCCAGGTTTGGGGCGCTTCCAGGTACAGACCCAGAGGTAACGAGCGCAGCAGGTCCATCAACGGCGGGTCAGAATGGTCATTGGTTGCTCCAGGCTCCGCAGGGTATCGCTCAGGGTACGGACTTCCGCCACCTGGCGCTGGTTGTCCAGGTCAATCGCCCGCAGATGATTGTGCAGTTGTTGGAGCATGGCGGCAGTTGCCTGAACCAGGGTGGCCAGGGCTGCCAACTGCTTGAATTGCACTGCCGCCGGGGGACTGGCCTGCTGTTGTTGGCGTCGCACCTGGGCCAGTTGCTGTTCCACCGCCTGGGGGAGAGTTTGCACCTGGTCGCACACCTCAGCCGGGGTCTCGGCCAGTAACCGCGCCGCCTCTGCCCGGACCCTTGCAACCCCTGGGACTAACGCCTGTACTTGCTGCCGCAACTGCTGCACCTGTTGCTGTAACCACCAACTGGCCGTTAGGGTTACCAATACGCCTGCCGGTAGCGCTACCAACCGGGGCCAGAACCAGACCCACACCACCACGCCCAGGAAAACTGCCAGGGGATAGTGCAGGGGATTGACCAGGGTCATGCGCGCTCCCTCAACCGCCTGCTTACCAGGTTAACCGGTTGGCGGACTAGACTGGTACCAAGGATTCCTTGGTTGCCATGCCGCCTGTGCGCAAGCGCCCCAAAACCACCTTACCTTTGATCAACCGCGTACTTTTGGGCTTTAGCGCGGCCACGGTGGTATTAGTTGCAGGCGGGGGAGCGCTGTATCGCCGTTGGCAGGCCCAATGGACCTGGGAGGAGTGGGTGCGCCATACCGAACAGGTGCTGCGCCGTCTGACCCAGGTCGAAGCCCAACTAGGGAGCCTCAAAAGCCATCACCGGGGCTATCTGCTGACCGGTCAGGCCGAAGAACTGCGGAATTACCAGTTGACCCGCAGCGATATTCAACTGACCCTGCAAACCCTGCGGCATCTGTTACAAGACAACCCCGAGCAATCCCAACGTTGGGCGCGCCTACATACCCTAACCACCAACACCCTGCTGCATCTGGACCAGAGCATTCGAATTTACCAACAGCAGGGGCAACCGGCCAGTATCCGCACCCTAAGCGCCGAGGCCCATCGCCATCTTTTCCAGGAGGTGCGCCAGCTAGTGGAGGCCATGCGCCAGACCGAGGAGCAGCTGCTACAGCAACGCTTAGACCGACTGGAGGCGGTGAACCGGCAAGCCCAGCACCTGTTTACCGGCGGTCTGGTGCTCAACTTTATCATCTTGCTGGCGACGGCCATCTTTGTAGCCCAGCAAATCGAGGCACGGCAGGCGGCGCAACAGGCAGCCGAGCAGGAGACCAACTTAACCGAGGCCATTTTTCAGACCACGCCGGCGCTGATCCTGGCCCTGGATGGGAATGGACAGATTGTGCGCTGGAACCGGTTTTGTGAAGAACTCAGCGGCTACACCCTGGAGGAACTTCAGCAGCAACCGGTCTGGGAGCTTTTAGTACCCCCAGAAGAACAAGCCCAGGTGCAGGCTGTCTTTCTGCGGCTACTGCAAGGGGAGACCATCACAGGCTACGAGAACCACTGGCAGACCCGCAGTGGCAAACGACGGCTCATTCGCTGGACGGCAACCCTCCTGACCGACCGCCAACAGGACGCGGAATACATCATTGCTGCGGGGATCGACGTCACCCAAGAGGAGCAGGCCCGCCAGGCTCTGGCCGCCAGCGAAGCCCGTTACCGGGATTTGTTTGAAAATGCCTACGACTTAATCCAGAGCGTGGACATGCAGGGGCGGTTTCTCTACGTCAATCGTGCCTGGAAAGAAACCCTAGGCTACAGCGACGCCGAAATTGCCCAGTTGACCCTGTGGGACATTATCCATCCTGATTTCCGGGAAGCCTGCCGGCAGAAATTCCAGCAGCTACCGACCACCGGCAGCCTGCCCTTTGTGGAAGTCCGCGTCCGCACCCGCAGCGGCGAAACCCGCCTACTCGAAGGCAGCACCAGTTGTTCCTACAACGAGCGGGGATGCCCGATTGCCACCCGAGGCATTTTCCGGGATGTGACCGACCGCAAGCGCGCCGAAGCGGAACTGGCCCGCCAAAACCGCCGACTGCAAATTTTCAACGACATCACCCTGAAAATTCGCCAGAGTCTGGACCTGCCGGTGATCCTGCAAACCACTGTCGAGGAGGTGCAAAAGATCATCCAGGCCGACCGCACCTTTATCTATCAGCTCGATAACCAGGCGGTGGTAGCGCAAGCCTGTCGGGGTGACTGTCCCCTTCAGGACAACTGGGCCAGCCAGTGGTCCCAACTGATGCAAGGTGAGTTGGCCTGGCTCCAGCAGGGGCAAGTACTGGTGGTGGACCAGGAGGGGCAACCGCAATACCAGGTCCTTACAACCACGTTGGGCATTCACGCCCAGTTGGTGGTGCCCCTGATGCGCAAGGCGGAACTGTGGGGGATGCTAGTGTGCCAGCAATACAGCCAGCGCATGTGGAATGCCTTTGAACAGGATTTACTGACCCAGTTGGCCGACCAGGTGGGGGTGGCCCTGACCCAAGCCTATTTATTACAAGAGTTGGAACAGGCGCGGCGGGCCGCCGAGGAATCCTCCCGTCTTAAGAGCGCCTTTTTGGCCAATATGAGCCACGAAATTCGCACCCCGATGAATGCGGTATTGGGAATGACGGGGTTGCTGCTAGAGACCCCTCTGACGCCGGAGCAGCAGGACTTTGTCAATACGATTCGCGTCAGT
This sequence comes from Gloeomargarita sp. SRBZ-1_bins_9, assembly GCA_039794565.1. Lineage (NCBI taxonomy): Bacteria > Bacillati > Cyanobacteriota > Cyanophyceae > Gloeomargaritales > Gloeomargaritaceae > Gloeomargarita > Gloeomargarita sp. SRBZ-1_bins_9. The sequence continues at coordinate 341,061 of JAUQVX010000002.1, forward strand.
GGGGATGCCCTGTTGAACCTGATCAACGAAATCCTGGACCTGTCCAAGTTGGAGGCGGGGCAAGTCGAACTGGAGGAACTGGATTTTGAAATCCTGACGGTGGTGGAGGAGGTGATGGACCTACTGGCGCCCCAAGCCCACATCAAGGGGTTAGAAATTGCGGCGCTGGTGGACCCCCAAGTGCCCCCCTGGGTACGGGGTGACATGGCCCGTCTGCGGCAAGTTCTGATGAACCTGGTGGGCAACGCCATCAAATTCACCGAGCGGGGGGAGGTGGTGATCCGGGTGCAACCGGGGGACCAACCGCCGCAGGTGCTGTTTAGTGTGACGGATACCGGGATTGGCATTCCCCCCGAGGTGCAAAGTCGTTTGTTCCGTCCCTTTACCCAGGCGGATGTCTCGACGACCCGCAAATTCGGGGGAACGGGGCTGGGCCTGGCCATTTGTAAACAACTGGTGAACCTGATGGGTGGGGAGATTGGTTTAGAGAGCACGCCGGGGCAGGGGTCCCGCTTTTTCTTCTGGTTGCCCTTGCCACCGGTCGCGCCACCGGCAAACGCTGCCCCCTCCTTGCCTGCCCAACCACTCCAGGGCAAGGCACTCCTGGTAGTGGACGACCACCCCATCAACCGCAAGGTGGTGCGCTACCAGGCCGGTCGCTGGGGGTTGGAGGTGGACGAGGCCGCTTCGGCAGCAGAGGCCCTCGCCAAAATGCGCCAGCGGCCCTATGCGGTAGTGCTGGTGGATATGAACATGCCGGAGATGGACGGGTTGACCCTGGGGCAGCAGATCAAGCAGGATACCCAACTGGCCCAAACCCCCCTGATCATGCTCACCTCCAGCCACCTGCGGGAGGAGGCCCAACAGGCTGCCGCCATTGGTTTTGCCGCCCATTTGGTCAAGCCGGTCAAGGCCTCCCGCCTGCTGGATACGCTCATGAATGTGCTGGAGGGGAGTTTGACGCCGGCGATAACCCCTGTGCCTCAGCCTTCCCCTGCTTTGCCGCCTTCGCCCCTGCGCATTCTCTTGGCGGAGGACAATCCGGTCAACCAGAAGGTGGCCCTCAAACAACTGGAGAGTCTCGGTTACCAAGCCGATGTGGCAGCCAACGGCCAAGAAGCGCTAGAAATGATTTTGCGATTCCCCTACGACCTGGTGTTGATGGACTGCCAAATGCCAGTGCTGGATGGCTACGCCGCCACCCGCCGCCTGCACGAGCTATACCGGGAGGGTCGGTTAGCCCAGCGGCCCATCGTCGTAGCCCTGACGGCCAACGCCATGAAAGAAGACCGGGACAAATGCCTGGCCGCCGGGATGGACGACTACTTGAGTAAACCGGTCCACAAAGAAGACTTGCGTCAGCTCCTGCAACGTTGGCAAGGGATGCTGCACGGGCCATGCGGGAAATCGGGCGCATCCTAGCTCCCCACGCGCTCCGGGGGGAAGTCAAGGTGCTGTCGTTGACGGATTTCCCGGAACGGTTTACTGAACCGGGGGTGCGTTGGTATTCCCTGCCGCGCCAGCCCCAGCCCCAACCTTTAACCCTGGTGCGTTCCCGGCCGGTACCGGGCAAAAACCTGTACATTGTCCAATTTGCCGAAATTCACACCTGCGACCAGGCTGAACTACTGCGTGGAGCAACCCTGTGGGTTTCGGAGCAAGACCGCCCCCAGTTAGCCCCCGGTGAGTACTATGTACCGGATTTGATCGGGCTGGAGGCCTGGCATGGCGGCGCGGTGTTAGGGCAAGTGACGGCGGTGATTCCTGCCGGCAATGATTTGTTAGAGATCACCACGCCGGCGGGACAGGTGCACTGGGTGCCTTTTGTGCCGGAGTTGGTGCCGGCGGTGAACCTAGAGCAGCGCTGCCTGGAACTGCGGTTGCCCCCCGGTCTCTTGGAGTTGAACCAAGGGCCATCCCGCAAATCTCCGGTAAAACCCTGCTAAGATGGATCAAGTCTATATTTGTTCCCGCAAGATATGACCTATCCCCCTGTGTATCTTTCCATCTTTATTGATGGAAATAATATGTTTTATGCCCAGCAAAAGAACGGTTGGTTTTTCGACCCCAAACGCGTTCTGGATTACTTTACCCGGGAACCCCATGTCCATTTAGTCAACGCCTTTTGGTACACCGGCATCAAGGACCAGAACGACCAGCGGGCTTTTCGGGATGCCTTAATTAATCTGGGTTACACGGTGCGCACCAAATTGCTCAAAGAGTTTTACGATGAGCAGTCCCACCGCTATTTCCAGAAAGCCAACCTGGACATCGAAATTGTCATTGACATGTTCAACACCGTAGAGCAATACAACCGGGTGGTGCTTTTTAGTGGTGATGGGGATTTCGACCGGGCGGTGGAACTGTTGCGTTCCAAAAACACTTACATCATTGTGGTGTCTACCGAGGGGATGATTGCTCGGGAGTTGCGCAACGCCGCAGACCGCTATATCGATCTCAATGACCTGCGCCCCTACATCGAGAAGCTGGAACCGAGTCCGGCGCGGGCTGAACCCCCCTTGACCCCCACATCGGTGCTGACGGAATGATCCGGGTGGGGCTGTTGTTCGGGGGGCAGTCGGCGGAGCACGAAATCTCGGTGCAGTCGGCGCGCAATATCTTGACGGCCTTGACCGCTGGCGGCTACGAGGTGATACCGATTGGCCTCAACCGGCAGGGACAGTGGTGGCTGGCGGACCCGGAATGGCTACAGCAGGCGGACTCCCAGCGTTTACCCAGCTTTGAGCAGGGTCTGGCACCGGTGGGGGTGCTGCCGGGTCAGGGGTTCCTAGTGTTGCGGGGACCCCAGTGGGAACCTTTGCCGGTGGAGGTGGTGTTTCCTGTGTTGCACGGGCCTTGGGGGGAGGACGGGACGGTACAGGGCCTGTTGACCCTGGCGGGGCTGCCCTTTGTGGGGGCCGGGGTCCTGGGGTCGGCCCTGGGGATGGACAAGGAGGTGATGAAGCGACTGTTGACCCAAGCGGGCTTGGCGGTGGCCCCCTACCGCTGTTACCGACGCGGAGAAACGGTGGAACCGACAGCGGTGGTGGCGGAATTGGGGTTGCCCCTGTTTGTGAAGCCAGCCAATATGGGGTCGTCGGTGGGGATTACCAAGGTGCATCGAGCCGAGGAACTGTTACCAGCGGTGGAAACGGCCTGGAAATATGACGCCAAGGCGCTGGTGGAGCAGGGGATTGTGGGGCGGGAAATCGAATGCGCCATTTTGGATGGGTCTCCCCCCCAGGCGTCGCTCCCCGGTGAAATCATCCCCCGGCACGAGTTCTATTCCTACGCCGCCAAATATCTGGACGAACAGGGGGCTATCCTGCAAGCGCCGGCGGATTTAACCCCAGAACAGGTTGCCCAGGTGCAGCAATTGTCGGTGCGGGTATTTCAGGTGCTGGAGGGGCGGGGCCTGGCGCGGGTGGATTGGTTTCTCACCCCGGATGGACGCTGGATGGTCAATGAAATCAACACCATCCCCGGCTTTACCCGCATCAGCATGTATCCTCGCCTGTGGGAGTTAAGCGGGATTCCCTACCCGGAGCTGGTGAGCCGGCTGGTGCAGCAAGCTCTTGTGTGAGCAAGGCTTCGACCGCCGTAAGTATCTGGGCGTTATCCCACCCCCGGTACCAATGGGCGGCAAGGGCACAACCCCCGGCGGCCACCCCCTCTTTGACAAAGCCCTGCTCGTAGGCCCGCAACGCCCCATAGCGGGAGTGACGGAAATCCAGGTGGGCGGTGACCAGGGGAGCTTGTAGGTCTGCTGCCAGGGCCACCACCTGGGCGCTGGGGTCCTTCACCACCCAACCAGTGGTACCCACAGCTACTTGTTCCGGTCGCCAGGACAACCCTTCATGGCGAGCAATCGCCTGGATCAAGGCCCACACGGCCAGCATTTGCGTCCCCCCGGCTAATAAAACCGGTACTTCCTGATGCAGCGCCAGCGTCATTGCCGCCACCACCACCTGCATGGGGTCCCCTAAGGCCGCCACCACCGCCCAGGGGTCCCGCAACCGCTCCCGGCATTGGGCTAAACCCGCTTGCACCACCCGCCATTTCTGGGTGTGGTTACACTGGGGATGGCTACTGCTGACTCGCCCCTGGGCAGCCCACCCCAATCCCGTCAACACCCCCAGCGCTGTCGTCGTGCCCCCCACCACACACTCCCCAATAACGAAGTAGTGCTTGGGGAAGGCCTCCGCCAACCGTTTTCCCGTATCCCAGCCCTGCTGCCAGAGATGATGCACAACTGGCAAATCCATCGCCTGCCCCGTACTCACGCAGCGGGCAATGACTGGGCCAAGGGGAATGGCCGGTACCGACAGGGGCACAGGCAGTCCCGTATTCACCAGCACCACCGGCAGGTTCAGGGTCTGGACCAGTGCCCGGGAGATATACACCGGCGATACCCCGGCAGTCAGGGGCGGCAAAGGGTATAGGGGGTTCCTCTGGGGGCCGCGCAGCAAAAATTCCCCATCCGCTGCTGCTGTCAATCGTCGGGCGCTAGGTGTAACCCCTGCCGCCGAAATCCCTGGAATCAGGGCTGTTTCCGTAAATCCCAGCACGCAAATGAGTGCGGGGGGGTGCCCTTGCACTCGAGCGCACCACTGGTCCAGATGAGGGATTTGCGTGTGCTTGCGGATCACCACTCTTCCAGTCCCAGCCAGGACCGCAACCAGGTCGGTGGGGGTGGGACCGGCGCATCCAGTCGTTCCAACAACGCCCAAGCCACCAACTGCACCACAAAGGTGTAAACCGCCGCGTTGATCATCACCAGCATCACCGTTGCGATTTGAATGGCCAACACCGTTGGCTGCCACAGGATACCCAGCCGGTCAAAAAGCCACTCTAGGGCGCCGGTGGCCTGATTGGAGATATACAGCCACAGGTCCTCCCCTACCAGTACCGACAGCACGCCGATCTGGGCAAAAAAGCCCACCGTGCCTACCCCAATTGCCTGGAGAATCGTCATCCCCCAACCGGTGCCCCGGCGCCAGTGATACCCTAGCATCACCGCTAAAAATCCGTAGCGCAGCACATAGGCCAACCCGCGGGGTGGTCCCATCAACACCGACAGCAGCAAGAAGGTTGTGATCAATCCTAACCAACCCCAGCGATGGCCCCAACGGCGGGTCGCCAGCGCCAGAGGAATCGGTAAGAACAAGCGCAGCACCGGCGTCAGCCCCAGGTAAAAACTGGCTAACCAGGCTAAGCTGGCGGTGCTAGCCAAAAAGGACGTTTCCACCAGAGCCAGCGGCAAGGCGGGACGGGCCTGCGGCGGACTCATCGCCTAGACTCCCCCATGTCTAGCATCAAAAAAGCTATCGGCCAAGCCCATCAAGATATAAGATAGAGCAGTTATAGCATTTCCACAGAAATGGTGGACCGGGCCACTGCTTCTGGCAACAACTGCAATCTATCGTTGTAGGAACCAGGTGCGTCCTAATTCATCCCTTCTGTCTATGAAGTTCACTGATAAAATCCGGCATCATTGGAGTAAATTGGTCGCCCCTTTGACGGGTCAGGTTCTGGCCCAGGGTTACTGGTTATCCGGTTGGGATTATTACCAGCACTATTGCCACCACAACCTCCCAGGTCTTGCCTATTATGTTTGTTGGTCCAGCCATCAAGAAATTTACACACCACCGCGGTCAATCTATCCCCAGCCACACCAGGGCTTCCAACGGACAACGGTTACCATACCTGAGACTTACTGGTTGGCTGTTCCCCAGGCCATCGTTTTAAGCGCCCGGCAGTCTGTCGGCAGTGTGATTGCCCATGATGGACGGGTCATTCATGATTCCTCGCGCCAGTGGAGTCGTCCCCCCACAGATAACCAGGCCTGTCACTACAAATTTCCCCGCCCTAGGACTGTGGAAAAAACCATTGCAGCGGTGGGTATTGGGGGCGGTGGGATGAATTACTATCATTGGCTGGTGGATGTTTTGCTCCGTATTCATTTACTTCAATATGGGGATATCTGGGATAGGATTGACTACTTTTTGCTTGATGAACCTAGCCCTAAATTAGCCATTACGTTGGATATACTAGGCATCCATCCATCCCAGCGTCTATATGCCCGTTTTGACCGCACACTGGCCAGCCCTTTGATTGTCTCTCCCAAATTTCCCACCTCGACCAGTCCCGCTTGGCATGTGGAGTTTCTCCGGCGTACTTTTTTACCCTACTGCGATACCACCCGCTGTGGGATGCCCAAAAAAATCTACATTAGCCGTGCCAAGGCCAGCCGGCGGCGCATTGTCAACGAAGAAGAATTGCTTGGTTATTTGGCTCCTTTGGGCTACAGGCCCGTCTGGTTAGAAGACCTCAGCTTTATGGAGCAGATCAGTTTATTTGCCCAGGCCCAAAGGGTAATAGGTATGCATGGAGCCGGGCTAACCAATATCCTCTGGTGTCCACCTGGCAGCCGGGTATTGGAGATATTCCCCAGTGCATCGATCGCCAGCTACTACTGGGTTTTAGCCAACCATGTGGGGATGGACTATCACTACTTTGTATCTAATGCTCCACCCCTACCCCAACAGGATACAGTCATCAACCTCCGGACCTTCCGCCAGGCCGTGGAACTGTTCGAGTCCTAACCGGCGTTTTTGGCCGCCTGGACCACTTGGGCAAAGGTATCCGGGTCAAAAATGCTCATCTGGGCCAGCATTTTGCGGTTAAGAGCGATGTTGGCCTTATGGAGCTGCCCGATGAACTGGCTGTAGGACAGGCCGGCAGGGCGAGTTGCGGCATTAATGCGGGCGATCCACAGTTGGCGAAAATCCCGTTTTTTCTCGCGCCGGTGCCGGTAGGCGTGCCGCAGGGCCTTCATAACCCGCTGGTTGGCCGTGCGAAACAGCAACGACGCTGCCCCCCGATACCCCTTCGCCAATTTCAGGATTTTTTTCCGCCGCTTGCGGGCCACATTCCCCCGTTTGACACGCATGACCGCCTCCCTAGCGCACCAACATCAGCCGCACATTGGCCACATCCTGGGCACTCACCGACACCATCTGGGCCAGCCGCCGTTTCCGCTTACTGGTTTTCTTCTGCAATAGGTGATTCCGCATACTCTGACGCCGCACAATTTTGCCGCTGCCGGTCACCTGAAACCGCTTAGCCGCCGCCTTCCGGGTCTTGAGCTTCTGCTTGGACATGGCCCTTACCAAAGTCACGATCCTTTATCTTACAAGCGGGGGTATCCCTCTGGCAAGTCCCCTACTCCGGCGTCAGACCCGCCTCCCGGGCTGCTTGGGCCACGGCTTGGGCCACCGTCGGTACCACCCGCCCATCGAACACCGACGGGATGATGTAATCCCGTTGCAATTCCTGGGGAGAGACCAAGCTGGCAATCGCCCGCGCCGCCGCCAGGTACAAATCAGGGGTCAAATGCCGCACCCGACTATCGAGCGCCCCCCGGAAAATGCCCGGAAACGCCAGGACGTTGTTGATCTGGTTGGGGTAATCGCTCCGCCCCGTGGCCATCACCGCCACCTTGTCTTCGATGGCTTCCGGTTGAATTTCCGGCACCGGGTTGGCCATGGCAAACACGATGGGGTCCGGAGCCATGGCGTGGATCATGGCGGGGGTCACGGCGCCCGGCACGCTCAAACCCAAAAAGACATCCGCCTCCACCAGGGCATCGGCCAAGGTACCCGTTTGGGGAACGGCAAAGGCCCGTTTCATGGAGTGCAAGTCAGGGCGTTGGGTACTGACAATGCCCTGGGAATCGCACAGGACTAACCCCTGCGCGCCCGCCCGCTTCAGGAGGGCTGCCACCGCCAGACCCGCCGCCCCCGCCCCGTTGATAACAATCCGCACCCGCTCCAGGGACTTCCCCACCCAACGCAGGGCATTGAGCAGAGCCGCCAGGGTCACGATCGCCGTGCCGTGCTGGTCGTCGTGAAACACAGGAATAGCCAACTCCCGTTGCAGGCGCTGCTCGATGGCAAAACAGCGGGGCGCGCTGATGTCCTCCAAATTGATCCCCCCAAACACCGGCGCCAGATACTTGACCGTCGCCACGATGGCCTCCGGGTCCTGGGTATCCAAACAGATGGGAAAAGCATCAATACCGGCAAATTCCTTAAACAACATGGCCTTGCCCTCCATGACCGGTAGGGCCGCGTAGGGTCCCAAATTCCCCAACCCCAAAACGGCGCTCCCATCCGTGACAATAGCTACGCAATTTTGCTTGATGGTGAAGCGATAGACCTGCTCCGGATGCTGGGCGATTTCCGCGCACACCCGTCCCACCCCCGGCGTATAGGCCATGGCCAGGTCCGCTTGGTTTTTCAGGGGAATTTTGCTTTGCAGGTGAATTTTTCCCCCCTGGTGCAACTGAAACGTCCGGTCGTCCACACTCAGCAACCGCACCTGGGGGAGTGCCCTGATAGCCGCAATAATCTGCTCCTCGTGCTCCGGGCCAGTGGCATCAATGGTGATTTCCCGGATGGCCCTTTGGCGGGTTTGTTCAATCAAGTCAATCGGTCCCAGGTTCCCCCCCGCCTCCCCGATGGCCTGCAAAACCGCCGCCAACTGCCCAACTCGATTAGGAATTTCGATGCGCACCGTCAAACGAAAACTGGGGCTAGGGGTCAGGGAAGTCATGTAAAAATCCCCTGTCTTTTGCCGTCCTCTACTTTATCAAACATCAAACCGGGCGCTGGTCAACCGTTCCACCGGAACCGTTAGGTTTCAAAGCGCTGTTTGAGGCGCGTCGCTTTCCCCACCCGTTTCCGCAGGTAGTACAGTTTAGCCCGACGCACCACCGACTTGCGCAGCACCTGAATACTGGCAATCCGGGGCGAATGCACCAAAAACACCCGTTCCACCCCCACACCTTGGAACGTCTTGCGCACCGTAATACTCAAATTGACCCCTGTACCGCGCCGCGCGATCACCACCCCCTCGTAGGGCTGCACCCGTTCCTTGCCCCCCTCTTGAATCAGCACCCCAACGCGCACAACGTCGCCCACCTCAATAAGGGGCACATCCGGTTTCAGGTACTCGGCTTCAATGGACCGAATAATTGCCTGGGCGTTCATGGCCATTGCTGAATTGATGACAATCCCCCATCATAAGCGAATTTCCTTCCCTTGTCCAGCGCTGGCGCCAGGCTTCGTACAGGCATAGGGCGGCCACAATGGCCACGTTCAAGGACTCCACCCCCGGCTGCTGGGGAATCCGCGCCACCCAATCAGCCATTGGCAGCCAGGCCTCCGGCAATCCCTGGCCCTCATTACCCAGCAAAAGCAGCGTTGGCCGAGTCCAATCCACCTGCCAGTAGAGCCGTTCCCCTGGAGCTGCGGTGGCAATTATTTGCACTTGCTGTTGTTGGTAGGCCTGCAGGACAGCCAGAGGGTCCCCACACACCTGGGGCCGACACCGGAACCATTGTCCCGCCGCTGCCCGCAACACCTTGGGGTGGTAGGGGTCCACGCTATCGTCCGTCAACCAAAGCTGGGTTACGCCGACCGCAGCCGCCGTGCGAATCAAGGTCCCCACGTTGCCCGGGTCCTGCAAGCAATAGCCCAGCAACTGGAGCCAGCCGATGACGAGTTGAGTGCTGGGGGGAGGAATGGATGCCACGGCCACCACCCCATCGGGATGCACCGTCGTTGCCAGGGCCTCCAGCACCTGGGGATGCACCAACTGGCCCAGGCCCGCCGGCAATTGCCCTAGGACCTCCGGGTGGCGTTCCGCCCAAGCAGACGTATAGCAAATCACTTTCAGCGGGATACCCTGGCGCAGCGCCTCCACCAGCAGATGCGTCCCCTCCAGCAGAAATTCTCCCGTTTCCCGGCGTCCTTTGGCCCTATGGAGGGAGCGGATATGGTGCACCAGGGGATGCCGCCGGCTGGTGATCACCCCGACCCCCAGGAGCGCCAATACTGCCGCCGCATCCGGGCAATCACCGTCAGCGGAATACCCTGGGGGCAAACGGCGGCGCACTCCCCGTGGTTGGAGCAGTGCCCAAAGCCCTCCGCCTCCATCTGCGCCACCATTTGTTGTACCCGCCGGGCCGCCTCCGGTTGTCCCTGGGGCAGGAGACTCAGATGGGTAATTTTCGCCCCCACAAACAACGCAGCCGAGTGGTTAGGACAGGCCGCCACACAGGCCCCGCAACCAATACATGCTGCCGCCTGAAAAGCCTGCTCCGCCGTATGCCTGGGGACCGGGATGCTGTTGGCTTCCGGCGCACTCCCCACATTCACGCTGATGTACCCCCCTCGGACCATGATTCGGTCCAGTGCACTCCGGTCCACCACCAAATCCCGCACCACGGGAAATCCCGGCAACGGCTCTAGCGTCAAGGTCTCTCCGGTGCGAAAGCGACGCATGTACACCTGACAGGTGGTCACTCCCCCTTGCCCGTGGGGGACCCCATTGACCAGCACCCCGCAACTGCCACAGATACCCTCCCGGCAATCACTCTCAAAGGCCACCGGCATTTGTCCAGTTCCTATAAGCTGCTCATTCAACTGGTCCAGGGTTTCCAGCAGCGACCACCGGGGGGATACGTTTTCCAAGGTGTAACTGGCCCAGCGTCCCGTTTGCTCAGGATGTTCTTGTCGCCAGATTTTCAGACGTATGTCCATCCGTCATCGGCGAGGAATGTGTCCCCTTCATGCTAGCACCTCCCGTCTCCATACCCGCCAAATAACGCTCCCACATCTGCCAGAGCATCTGGTCAAAGGCTTGGGCAAATTGACGACCATCCCACAAGGGCGAGGTCCGACGCGACAGGAACAACTGCTGGCGTACCCGACGGCGCAACTGGGCATCCGTTCCCAGGCGAATCCCCCACTCAATGTAGTCCTCCCCACTCCAGGCAATCCCTTCACAAACACCACAATTGACCAAAAAGCTATAGCTATTGCGGGCCGCGTATTGTTGTCCCACCCGAGTCACCAGGGGAACCCCCACCCAGAGCGCCTCCAGCGTCGTCGTCGCCCCATTGTAGGGATAGGTATCCAAAACCACATCGGCAATCCCCATATTGGCGCGGTGGATATATTCGTTGGGGTCCCTCGCGAGGAACTTCAAACGGTCCGGGTTCACCCCCTGTTCCTGGGCCAAGTCGCAGAAAAACTCCTGAATCCCCTGCTGGTCACCTATCCCCTTAATCAACAGATAACTATTCGGGACCGCCTTGAGGATTTCCAGTTGTAACCCCACAGTTTCATAATGGCGTTTGTAGCTGACCTGAGCGCTGTAGAAAACAGGGGCATCGGCGGGAATACCCAGGTGATCCCGACGCAGAGTAGGCACCCCCACTTCAAAACCATCCACAGCAATATAGCAGTGGGGTAAGCGCCACAGGGTTTCGCTGTAGTGGGCCTGGGCATTTTCGGGGAGCACATAGGGATCAACGACGAAATAATCAACCGCCGGCGACCCCGAAGCATCCCAGCCCAACCAAGTGACGATTACCGGCGCCGGTTTGTGGGCCAAAACCACACCAATAGCATTCAGTGTGACGCTATCTAGATCAATCAAAATATCAATTTCATCTTGATAAATCTGTTCAGCCATCCGGTTCACATCCCGATAGAAAACAAAAGTTTTACTATAGGGGACTAAAAACTGATGGGCAAACGGATCGGGCCTGCTGGCCAGGGCATACATATAAAAATCAATCCTCTCCCGATTTGCATAGCGAAGATACCAGCGCATCAGCCAGCCCACCGAATGTCGGCGCAGGGTATGGGATAGGAAACCCACCCGCAGTTTTTCCCTCTGTCTAGGCCCATGGGTAAACACCTTAATATCCCGCTGAACGCAGGCCGTTAACTTACCAATAAACTCCCGCTTTAGGTGTTGATTTTGTTCTAAATTATCCCTTAGGTACGGCAATAAAAAAGGCACGTTAAAAGGGGCGCGAACCGTTTGCTTAAGCATGGCTTCCATGGTGGGTATATCCCATCGCACAACCTCTTCCAAGGCGGCAATATACCTTTGACCAATCTCGTGAATCTCTCCCTTATTTTTGCTCCGAATATACAATAGGCCCTGGAGAATTTTTTCAATGGCATCCAGCTGCTGTAGATAAGTACCGTGGTGCTGGGCAACTTCATAGAACTGGTAGGCTTTTTCCAGGCCCTTACGATATTCTTTCAAGTGGTAAAGAACGCCCACTAGGAAATGGTGATAGTCGCAGTTATGGGGTTCCTTGGTAAGACACCACTCCAGCAGGATGCGGGCCAGCTCACTATTACCCTTTTCGTGGTGTTGGATAACGGCACTGAAAAAGATGGTCTTGGTAAATTGCCGAAGATATTCTAATCCCAAATCCAATAAATCTTGCTGCCAGGGCTGGAGCGTCTTATCCTCGATTTCCATGAAGATAACATGTAAAGTATCCCGCAGGATTTGGCTGTTGACCTGGTCCGGGGATAGGCGCCGGAGATATTTAGGTAGGTCCAGTTCCCGGAGACGATCAAAGCGATGGTGGCGGGCCAAAGCTTCGGCATAGAGCAGGAGATTGTCGTGATCGTCGGGCGTTACTTCCCAAATCCATTGCCGCAACCAGCAGGCCAGGGGAGAATCGTCTCGCTCTTGGTACCAGTCGGCCGTCTGCTTCAGGAGGTCGAGAATGGTAGCCGTTCTGGCCTCGTCGAGATGGAGCAGGGCATGGAACCACAGGGTCTGGGCGGCATCCACATCTTCCTGGGCCAGAGCCGCGATGATGGCATAGGCGTAGGCATAGGCATCCTGGGGGTCCTGGGCCAGTAGGGCGCGGGCGTAGTCCGCCAGCTCCTCATAGGCCTGGTCGTGCAGATACTTTTGGACTTGGGATTCCCATGCTGGCTGCATCAGTCGGCCTGGCACTGGACTGTTCCTATGATAATGGCTCGCCGGGCGCGCTAAACGGTATGATCAAGCAGGGTTCTTTGTCGGATAGGGCTATGATTCATGTATTTGAAATGCCGGTGATGAGTTCCACCATGACCGAGGGCAAAATCGTCGCCTGGTTGAAGCAGGTGGGGGACTATGTCAAGGCGCACGAAAACATCGTTGTGGTGGAATCGGACAAATCCGACATGGAGGCCGAAAGTTTCTACGACGGTTACCTAGCAGCCATTTTATTGCCGGCGGGGGGGCAAGCACCCACAGGCACTCCC